>JAJRSQ010000022.1 GCA_024278725.1 Chloroflexota bacterium | reverse complement strand
GTTCTGCGCCAAAAACAAAAGTTTCATTTTCTGCGGCGGGGCTAAAATTGTACATTGTTACAACTCCTTTTTTGTGTTGTGAGTGTTGAGTTTCAAAGTAGCAGGGTTGCAGGGTTGCACTTTACGCATCACGTATCACGCCTCACGTTTCCCCAACATCCAATAACCAACCACCAATATCAAAAACAGCACGGTTAACCCGCTGAGCCACAGTCCGATAGTCCATGAGCGGGGCGAAAATTCCATGCGCACCCGATGTTCACCCGCCGGAACGGGAACGGCGCGGAAAGCATAATTTGCCCGCAGCACCGGCGCGGGGTTGCCGTCCACGGTGGCGCGCCAGCCGGGATACCACGCATCCGACAGCACCAAATAGCCCGCCGAATCGGTCTTCACGCCGATGTCCACCGTTTGCGCGCCGTAATTCAAGATTGCCAATTGCGTTTCAGGTTTCAGGTTTCGGGTTTCAAATTCCGGCGTGGCGGGGCTTTGTTCCAAAATCACGATGGTTTCAGGGTTGAAATCGGGATTGCGGATGAGTTCCCACGCATTTTCATGTGAGGCGGCGAATTGAGCGCGGGAAATGAACAGCACGCGGGGCAGGGCGGCGCGGTTCAGATAGATATTGATGGCGGGGTCGTCGGCGAAAATGGGCACGATGTCGCCATCGGCGGGCGCGCCCGCTTTGCCGGCGACGATATATTTCACCCCCAGCAGACGGTACATGGCGCTGTCGCGCCGCCCGACGTTTTGCCAGAATCGGGTGGTGTCCGCCAGCGTGAGCGGATTGTACAGCCCCCACACGTCGTACAGCCCGTTGAGGAGCGCGGTATCGGGCTGCCACAAATGCCACACGTCGGTGGTCACTTCGATGCGGTTGATGCCCGCATTTTCCCGCAGAAATTCAATTGCGGCGGGATGGTCGAATCCGGCGGTGGGGTCGCTGTGCCCGAGGTCTACATTCGCCCCCAAACTGAACAAATCCAGCGCGATGATGGCAACCGCAGCCACGCCGATAGCGGCGGAACGCAATCGCCCCCGTTGAATGAATACCAGCAAAAGCCGGCTCGCGCCCGCTAACAGCAGGAAAATCACCAGCCCGGTGACCGCGCCCTGCGCCCGCCGAAAAATGTCGGGGTTGCGGTCTTGGGTGATGAGCAGGGCAAAATATGCCAGTGGCGCGCCGACCACCGTCAGCCCGCCGAGCGCCCAGCCGAGCGGTTTCAGCCAGTGCGTCAATCGGGTGCGCAGGGTGGCGAAATCATCGTTCATCAGCCGGTGAATGCCGACCGCCGCCAGCCCCGCCAGCGCGAAATCGAGCAGGAAGATGTAGCGGGCAGGAGCGCGAAATTGCCCGTAACCCGGCGAAAGGGAGAGCCAGCCGTGCAGGATGGAACTGTCGCCCAGCGCCAGCAGAAAACCGACGCTCGCCAGCAGAACCAAAAAGCGGGTGTGGCGGTCTTTCTGCCACCATGCGCCCATTGCCGCCGCCAGCAGGGTGAAAATGCCGATATAACCCGTCTCCACCCGCTGCCACGGTCCCCAGTGCAGGGCGGGGTCGCGCCCGAAGAAGTTGGGGATGAGCAAGCCAATCAACTGCGCGGGGTGGAGGGAATACTGCGCCGCTTCGGGGTAGGGCAGGGCGGCGCGGGGAGTGAAGCGGCTCATCTCCAGCGTGGGAATGAGCCACAACGCCGAAAGCCCGACCATCACCAGCACGGCGAGCAAAAGGAGTGAAACGTGATGCGTGAAACGTGATGCGTGAAACGTGATGCGTGATGTGTGATTTTGAACTTTAGACTTTGGACTGCCCGCCAATTTTGCATTTTGCATTTTGAAATTTGCATTGATGACTTCCCACAGCGTCAGCAAGCCCATTGCCAGCAGAATAAAGAGCGTGATTTGCATATGCCCCGCCAGCGTGGCGATTGCCAGCACTGCGCCCGCCGTCACCGCACACCGCGCCGAACATTCCGCCAGCGCTTTGTGGAAAAAAAGCATCACCAGCGGCAACCACGCCGCCACGGCAATCATATTCAAATTGCCAAAATGGACGATGAAAAGGTCGGAGAATTCAAACGCCAGCGCCCCGGCGAATGCCGCCAGCGGGTGCAGGCGCACGATTTTCGCCAACGGGCTGTGTTGCAGATATAAAAACATCCCGAACCCCGCCAGCCAGAAGTGGAAAATCGCCAGCAATTCCAGCGTCCGCACGGTGATATTTCCGTTCAGCAGAAAAACCGGCAGGTTGATGGGATAAAACAGCCCCGATTGCGGGTCGGCGGCGAAGGGCGCGCCGCTGTACAAGTGCGGATTCCAAAGGGGGATGATGCCCTGCCGCAGACTTTCGGCGGCGAAGCGGTAGTTGGGCAGCAGAAACGGCACGAGGTCGCCGCCGCCGGCGGGCATCCACGTGTTGGGGGTGAAGAGTACCTGCCAGAAAAAGCCCATTGTGGCGAGCGCGAGCGCCGCCCCGGCAACGAGGGCGAATTTTATGGCGTTGCGGGCATCGGGCTGAACATTCACCGGCTATGAAATATCCCCGGACAGTCCCGTTATCAGGGCTTGTCGGATGTCATGCGGGATGGCGGGTCCTTTATTTTGCTCGCGGATGAATGATTTCAGTTTGGTGGATTTCAGCACCGGAATGGTGGGATTGTTCACCGTCAGATCCACATCGGGATTGGTGAAAACAATGAGCGGTTGCAGCGCGACGTCGGCGTCTTCCGGGAGGATGGCATCCAGCGTTTTTGCGGCGGCAGCGGCATTTTGACGCGCTTCCAGAGTGGGGTTGCCGAAACTTTCCTGCGCAAAAAATCGGAGCGCCCGCATCAGTGAAAAGGGGCGTTTCCATTTTTCCCCGTCCACCGAGACGGTATCTTTCTGCCCTTTGGTGGTGATGACATACACTTTATGCGGGGTGAGCAGAATATGGGGCGCTTTGTGGATGTAGTTGAACAGATAATGTTTGCTGTCGAATCCTTTGAGCGCCTTTGCCAGCGTTTGGTCGGCGCGGGGTTCGCGCACCCAGTGGTTCACCAAATGGGAGCTGATATTCGACATGATGAAGCCCAGTACCAGCAGGACGAGCGTGCCGTAAAAGTAGATGGGGGTGATTTGCCCGTCGTTGCTGTTGCGCAAACTGAGGATGTTCAGCCCCAGCCCGCCGAGCAAAAGTACCATCGCAATCGGCGAAAGAATATTCGCCCATTTTTTCCGTTGTGCAATCTTTTTTTCGTTGGTAATGATTTTCATGGTGTTCCTTTCAGGGGGGTTCAGGATTACAGAGTTGCAGGGTTGCAGAATAGCGGTCAGTGAATGAGCCAATCTCCAATAACTATTGCAGCCCCGTTTTTATCGCGCCGATGATGTCATTTTCCACCGCGTTGCGCGCGGCGCGGATGGCGTTGCGGATGGTGTAAGCGTCCGAGCGTCCGTGGGTGATGATGGTCACGCCATCCACACCGAGGAGTGCGCCGCCGCCGAATTCGCGGTAATCGAGCTTCTTTTTCACGCCCCGGAAGGCGCCTTTTGCCAGCAATCCGCCGACCATCGCCAGCGGGCGGGCGCGAATTTCCGTTTCAATCGCGCCCATCAGCATTTTGGAGAGTCCTTCGGCGAATTTGATGATGACGTTGCCGGTGAAGCCGTCGGTCACCACCACATCTGCCAGCCCGGCAGAGATGTCTTTCCCTTCCACGTTGCCGGTGAAATTGTACGGCGCGTTTTTCATCATCGCCGCCGCTTCGATGACCAGCTTGCTTCCTTTCCCCTCTTCTTCCCCGGTGGACACAATACCCACGCGCGGGTTGGGGATGCCCAATACTTTCTCGGCGTACAGGCTGCCCATCAGCCCAAATTGAACCAGATATTCCGGCTTGACATCGGTATTCGCGCCGACATCGAGCAGAAAGGTGAACCCGTATTCGGATTGGGTGGGAAAAATGGTGCTGAGCGCGGGGCGCTTGATGCCCCGAATCCGCCCCAGCCCGAAGAGTGCCGCCGCCAGCGCGCCGCCGCTATTCCCCGCCGTGACGAAGGCTTGGCTCGCGCCCGTTTTCACCTGCCGCACAGCGACGTTCATGCTGGCATCTTTTTTGGCTTTCACCGCCTGACCGGGGTGGTCGTCCATTTCAATCACTTCGTTGGCGGGAATGATGGGCACATCCAACCCGGCGGTATCGTGTTTGGCGAGCTCCGCCGCCAGCACATCCGGTTTGCCCACCAGTTGCACCGTCAGCCCGAAATCCCGCGCCGCCCACACTGCGCCGTGGACGGTCACTGCCGGGGCGTGGTCGCCACCCATCGCATCCAATGAAATAATCATACCCGTGTCTCCGTTGCGCGATATTTTCCGGTTCGATTATAGCAACAAATTCCTGAAAGAGCGAATGCAATTCCCCCAAAATTGCCGCTTGTGGTAAACTCTTTCGGAATTATGAATTACGAATTACGAGTTGCGAATGACGAACGATAAAACTTCAACCAACCGCTTTGCTTTCGATTTGATAAAAGAAGATACCCGCACCGATGCCCGCGCGGGTGTCATCCACACCCCGCACGGCGACATCCCCACGCCGGTGTTCGCGCCGGTGGGCACGCAAGCCACCGTCAAAACCCTTTCGCCCGCCGATTTGCAGGCTTTGGGCGCAACGCTCATCCTGTCGAACACGTATCATCTGTATATGCGCCCCGGCGAAGATTTAATTGCCGAGTTCGGCGGGTTGCACAATTTTATGCGTTGGGACGCGCCCATCCTGACCGATTCGGGCGGGTTTCAGGTCTTCAGTTTGCAGGGGTTGCGCAAAATTGATGATGACGGCGTCACGTTCCGTTCCCATCTGGACGGCTCGAAACACCGTTTTACGCCGGAAAAAGTCATCGAGATTCAGGAAAAAATCGGGGCGGACATCATCATGTCTTTCGACGAATGTGCGCCGCCGCACGATTATGAATACAATAAAATCGCGCTGGAACGGACGCATCGCTGGGCGGAACGCGGGCTGAAGGCGCACACCCGCGCCGACCAGGCACTGTACGGCATTGTGCAGGGGGGCGTGTTCCCCGATTTGCGCGAGCAGAGCGCGGCATTTCTGACGAGCCTCGATTTTCCGGGCTACAGCATCGGCG
>JAJRSQ010000324.1 GCA_024278725.1 Chloroflexota bacterium | reverse complement strand
TAAAATGCCTCCAAATTGGTGATGGAGGGGTCGGGGTTGGTTTGCATTTCCATGGTGCATTCCATGATCAACATCGGCACGGTTTCCGGCGAGGCGAACCGCGCCAGAGCATAGCTCAGCAGTTTCAGATATTCCGGCAGGAAACGCTGGGTGCTGTTTGCCAGCAGGGTGTCGTCCAAATCAAAAAGGATATGGGTGATGGTCATCGGGTCTCCTGAAGTTAGGTTGATGTTTCTTCCGATAGCTGTTCGCCGGGGGAATAATCAATCCGCACCCGCGAAACCGCCAGCCCGTCAATGGATAGCACGGTGAAATGCACGCTGTTGATGGTCAGTTTATCGCCGATTTGGGGCGGGCGTCCCAGCTCGGTGATGATTAATCCGCCGACGGTCTCGACATCGGGGAGTTCTTCCGACCGGTAGATGGTCAGATATTCCTGCAGGTCGTCGAGCAGGTACTGCCCGCTGACCTCCAGCGAACCGGGGGCGAGTTCGATGAGCGGGTCTTGCTCTTTTTTGTCAAACTCATCGCGCACTTCGCCGATGATTTCTTCCACCAAATCTTCCAGCGTGACGATACCCGCTGTGCCACCATATTCGTCCAGCACAATTGCCATATGGAGCCGCCGTCGCTTGAAGATATTCAGCAGTTGCTCGGCGGGGTAATGTTCCGGTATGGACGGAACGGGGCGCAGTAAAAAGCGCAGATTGAAGGCGCTGTTCTGCAATTGCTGGCGCACCAAATCTTTCAGGTGCAGAATGCCGATGATGTGGTCAAGGTCTTCTTCATACACCGGAAAACGGCTATAGGGGCTTTCGATGGCGGTGGTCAGTAATTCTTCCTGTGGTGTATCAATGGACAGCGCCACAATTTTGGGGCGAGGGGTCATCATTTGATGCACCTGCCGTTCCCCAAAGGTGAAGATGTTGAGAATCAGGTCTTCTTCTTCCGCGTTTATCAGCCCCCCTTCCGCACTTTCCGCCACAATTTGCTCCAATTCTTCCGTGGAATGGAGGCGCGCTTCGCCGGGGGGGATCTTCAGCAGGCGCAGAATACCGTTCCCCAGCCCGTTGAGGGCGAGGACGGGATATTTGAAGATGATTTCGGTGATGTGCATCGGTTTGGCGAGCAGCATTGCGGCGGTGGTGGGGTTGTTCAGCACAATGGTTTTGGGGATGATTTCTCCCAGCACCACGTGCAGGTAGGTCAATAAACTCAGGGTGACGATGTATCCGGTGGTGGTGATGAGGGAGGAATGAAGGTCGGCGTTGAGCCAGATTGCCAGTTGGGGTTCGATGATGTGCGATATGCGCGGTTCGCCGTACATGCCCAGCCCCAGCGATGCCAGGGTGATTCCCAGTTGCGAGGTGGCGATGTAAACGCCCTGGTGCGAAGGCGATTCGAGCACGTCGAGCACCAGTTGCGCCGAGTGTTCGCCCTGTTCTGCCCGCTCTTCCACTTGGGTGGGGCGCACCCCGTTGATGGCGAATTCGGCGGCGACGTATATGCCGTTGAGGAGTATCAGCAGAGCAATAATCAGCACGATAGTCCACAGTGACTGCCATGTATTCGCCTTTTCGGCGTTGAGGGCGGTTACCAGAAGTATCATTCCGGGGGTACTGAGTGCCAGCATCCATTTATTCACGGGGCGATACCTCCCACTCTTCAATTTCAGGAGGGGTGTCGTCACCCGGTATTTCCAGCGAAAGCTCCAGCAATCCCTTTTCGGGCACAACGGCTTCCACATGTATTTTCTGCCCGCCGACTTCCACTTCTTCCCCTTTTTTCGGGGGATGTCCCAATATGCTGAACACCAACCCGCCGAGGGTGTCGTTTTCGTCGGTGGGCAGGGTCAGCCCCAGATATTCATTCACGTCGGAGATGAGTAAATCGCCGCGCAGATACGCCCGCCCCAAATCATCATCGAAGCGGTAGGGGGCAATGAGTTCCTGGTCGAATTCGTCTTCCACTTCGCCGAAAATTTCTTCAATCAAATCCTCAAAGGTGATGAGCCCCGCCGTGCCGCCGTACTCGTCGAACACAACCGCCATGTATTGCCGGTGTTTGTTCAGCGTTTTCCAAACGTCCAGCACGGGCATGGTTTCCGGCACGTAAATGATGTCGCGGATGGCGGCGACCACATCCTCTTTTTGGCTCAGATATTGTTTGAACAAATCTTTTACGTGCACAAAACCGATGATGTTGTCAATGGTTTTTTTGTAAATCGGAATGCGGGTGAAACCGGCTTCGATGGCTTTGTTCAGTACGTAAAGCACGCTTCGTTTGCGCGACGCCGTGACCAGCCGGGTGCGCGGAACCATAATTTGGCGGGCGGTCAGTTCCCGCAGGCGGAAAGCGTTGCGGAGCATTTGCTGCTCTTTGTCGTCAATCAGCCCGCCTTCGTGGCTGTCGGAGACCAGCAATTCAATTTCGCCGGGGGAGTGAAAGTGTGTTTCCGCGCCGTTGTGGGTGAAGCCGAACAATCGTAGGATGAGTGTGCCGCTTCCGTTGAACAGCCAGATGAACGGCTTGAGGATGATTTGGATCCAGCGCACGGGCAAAACGGTGCTGAGCGCGGTTTGTTCGGGGTATTGCACCGACAGCGATTTGGGCAGAAGTTCCGCGGTCACCACCTGGATGATGGTGAGCAGTGCCAGTACGCCCGTGGCGGCGATGCTTTCGGCGGCGGGTTGCGACCATTTGCCCAGCGTTGCCAGCGAGGGCGCAATCAGCAGGGCGACGTTGTTTTGCCCGTATGCGCCCAAAATGAGGGACGTTGCCGTAATGCCGAGTTGGCAGGCGGCAATATAATTATCCAGCGTGTGACTATCGGCTTTGATGGGCGCTAAAATTTTCGCCAGCCGGTTGCCTTCATCTGCCAATTGCCGCAGGCGGGTTTTCCGGGCGCGAATGGCTGAAAATTCTGCTGCGACAAATAAACCATTCAAAGAAATGATGAATATGATGGAGGCGATAGCGATTATCGCGGTTGACATATTTCTCCTTGGGTGTGTGGTGTGGTTTTCAGACTTAATCGGGGTATCTGTACCGAGTGGATATTTCTTTGGTGCGCAAAAATCACCGGGCGCGTAAAAACGCGCGACGGCATCGCGGGTGTTTCGGGGGCGATGGAGGAACTATCTGGGTCAGACTCGATTTCCGGGTTACTGTGCGCTTCCATACAACTATTGTACTTGATTCCGTGAAAATTGGGTAGCCCAATATTGGCTATTGTGGTTTCAAATAATCGAGCGGATTCATCCGCTGTCGGTTCTCTCGAATTTCGTAATGAACGTGCGGCCCGGTGGAGTTTCCGGTGCTGCCCACCGCGCCGATGACCTGCCCGCGCGTGACGGTATCCCCTTTGGAGACGAAGGTTCCTTTCAGATGGGCGTACAACGTTTGGAACCCATTTCCGTGGTCAACAATGATGGTGAACCCGTAGCCGGTGCGCGCCCATGCCGCATACGTCACGGTGCCGTCGGCGGTGGCGTACACGCTGGAGCCATACGGCGCACCGATGTCGAGCGCGAGGTGGCTGCCGGGGATGTAGCCCTGCGTTACCACTCCACGCAGGGGCCAGGCGAAGGGATAATCTTCATCCAAGTCCGGTGGCGGGGCAGCGGTGGCGTCCTTCCTGCCGTTGGGGATGATGAGCGTTTGCCCCGGCGTGAGTGTGAACGGCTCGGAAAGGTTGTTCAGCGGGTAATTGGTGACGTCCGCCTCTGCCACGCCGTAATTTTCCGCAATTTTGGTGATGGAATCCCCTTGCTCAACGGTATAATATGCGCCCCTCACCGGCAATATCACCAGTTCATCTCCGGGGGAGAGCAAATCGGGGTTGCGTGCCAGCGCGGGGTTCGACCAGCGCAGCGTGTCTACATCCAGCCCGAAGGTGGCGGCGATGCCCCACAGGGTATCGCCCGATTGCACGGTGTAGGTTTCCACGTCGGTGCGCCCCATAATGCCCGACCAGCCCGCGCCGTCATCGGGGTGTTCCGCTTCCGACAGATAGAGGTCGGCGGTGAGGGCGGGGGTGGTGTCGGTATCCACCACCGAGGCGTAGACCAGTTGCACCCCGCCGCTCGCGCCGGGGGCAACAGCGGTGTTCGCCGCCGGGACGAGGGTCGCCGTGGGGGCGAGTTGTGCGCCCTCCGTCGGATTTGGGGGCAAGTTGCTTTGCTTCCACCACAGAAAAACCAGTCCCAGCACCACTATCAGCAAAACAGTAATGAAGCGTGCGGGACCGGTTTTGGGTTCCGGTTCAAACGTTAATCCCATAATTTGTAACTCTAATCATCAAAAGACCGTGCGGACGCTATGCCCTGGCGGTTTCTTTTTTGCGTTTTGTTCGCCGGGTGAGCCACTGACGAATGCCATATTTTACCATATCGTGCTGTTTTACCATAATCACGGTGGTCAGCGCTTCTTCCGCAATTTTCTGCGGAATGGAACCGAAGAAGGTCTGCTCCAGCAGCCCTTCATTCGACGCCCCGACGATGATTTGGTCGAAGCCGTCGGCGTAATTCAGAATGCCGTTCACAATATCATCGGCGGCGATGATTTCAAGTTCAAACGGCAGATTGGGCAGGTCGAGGTCGTCCAGCACCCGCCGGCGGCGAGCCGCCACCGCCTCGGCGTCGGACATGTCCAGTCCCGGCGCGATATTCAGCGCGGTGATTTTCACGGGTTTGCCGGTTTTTGCCTCCAGCGCTTCCGCTTCGATGAGCGCCAATTGCAGCGCGAGCCGCGCGTTCGGACCCCCGGCGGCGGGGACGAGAATGCTTTGGGCGGGTTTGTGGTGACGGTGGCGCACCACGGCTAAATCGCAGGGCGGGTTTTTGGAGATGAGGCGGATGATGGTACCGAAGGCTTCTTTTTGGTGGGCGGTATGTTCGGGCCAGCCCAGAATCATCAGGTTGGCGTCCCGTTCACGGGCGGCGCTGATGATGGAATCGCCAATGTTTCGCCCGATGCGAATCATCGTGCGCACGGGGACATCGTATTGTTTGCCTACCGCCACCACTTCGTCCAGAATGGGGCGACCCTGCCGCAGGAATTTTCTGCCGTCGGTGGCGCTCAGGTGATGGGGCATATAAACCACATGCAGCCCGAATAGCTCGCCGTCGTTTGCCCGCGCGAAGAGTGCGCCCAAGTTTGCCAATTCGGGAACGGCGGAAATGTTCGCCACGGGAACAAGCACGGAATATTCTTTCGACGCGATGGTCTCTTCCAGAAGGATGGTGTCCTCTTCTTTTTTCGCTTCGATTTTGCCGCCGTATCGTTTGTAAACCACTCCGCCCAGCAAAAGCCAGACGATGGTCACTCCCCATGCGATGGGACTGAGGCTGAACAGGTGCGCTGCCAGCACCAGTTGGATGAGGATGGTGAAATATTGCAGATACGGCACAAAGGGGACGCGGAAAGGGCGGTCAATGTCGGGATGGGTGGTGCGCATCCGAATCATGGCGAAGTTCACCAGCAGGAAGAGGAGCAGAAAAGTGATGGACGCGCTGGACGCCACATCGGACACGGGGAGGGCGACCGCCATAAAAATAATCAGCGCGCCACTGAGCCATGTTGCCCAATACGGCGTTTTATTGCGCGGATGGATACTCCCGAAAATGGCGGGCAGGTCGTGGTCTCTGCCCATGGCGAATGACACCCGGCTGCTGGAAAAAATGGTGGCGTTCAGCGCGGAGGTGGTGGACGCCAGCCCGCCGAGTACCATAATGAACGCGCCGTAGGGCATAATGGCGCGAGCGGTTTCAATCATCGCCCGTTCGCCGTTTTCGCCCATATATATCCAGTTGGGCAGTCCGCTATTTTGCTGAAGTGCGCCAATCGACACGAATGCCACCGCCAGATAGATCACTACCACCACACCAATCGACAGGAAGATGGCGCGGGGGATGTTGCGCACGGGGTTTTTCACCTCTTCCGCGCTTTGGATGATGACTTCGTACCCCTCAAAGGCGACGAAGGTCAGCCCCATTGCCAGCGTAACGCCGCCCCAGCCGAAGGGGAGCGGGCTGGGGTCGCGCAGGAAGTTGTCCGCCCAGTTCGGCAGGTTGAACATTGCCTTCACGCCGAAAATCACCAGTGTGCCGAGTACCAGCAACTTGAAGATGGTGATGACATTCCCCACCATCCCCGTTTCCGACGACCCACGAATGTTGATAATCATGAACAGCAATATCGCCAGCGTGGCGATGACCTTCACCCAGATTTCTTCGTGCGTCAGCCCGAAAATGGCGAGGGAGGTGTCAATGGGGAAGCCGGCAATTTCCAGCAATTCGGTGAAAAATGTGCCGAAAAGAACCCCGTACAAACTGCACGCCACCGCGTGCGAAAACCATGAAATCCACCCGGCGAAGAAACCGTACACCCGTGCCAACGCTTCTTTCGCCCAGGCATACCCGCCACCGGCTGCCGGACGCGCCGCGCCCAGTTCCGCGTATGAAAGTCCGGTCAGGCTGGTGACAATCCCGTTGAGTAGAAATGCCAGCATCAGCCCCACGGGTCCCGCCTCACCGGCGGCAATCCCCGTGAGTCCGAAAATGCCCGCGCCAATCATTGCGCCAACGCCAATCATTGTGATGTCGAATAGGTTTAGGTTGCGACTGAGAGTAACTTTGAACCGCTCTGAAGCCGGGGTGGGACTCATTCTCTGCTCCTTTGAAGTTTATGCGCGTGGTTGATTTACAGTGGCGATATTGTACCAAAATTTTCGTTGCGGACAAAGGGCATCGTCAATATTTTTCGGAGCGTTCAATCCAGATTGAGTTTGAAACCGTACCCCCGCACGGTGGTGATGTATTCTCGCTGCGGGTCAAATTTTTGCAGACGTTGGCGCAGGCGGCGCATCATCGCGTCAAGCGCGTCATCCGTCACCCCATCGCTGTTTTCGTCGTCCCATGCCGCGCTGATAATCTCGTACCGGCTGTACACCCGTCCGGGTTGTTCCGCCAGCGTGCATAAAATTTTATACTGATGGGTGCTGAGGGGGGGCGAAACGAGTTGCCCGTTCAGATACACCTGCCGGGTGTCATACTCGATGCGCAGGGGTTCCGCCATTCTGCCGGGCAGGGGAGCGGTGGCTTCGCTGTCCACGAAAACCAGTTCCAACCCCGGCGCGAGCTGAAGACGGTCGCCATCGGCGAGGGGGTGCGCCCGGAAAATGCGCCGCCCGTTGATGAAGACGCCGTTTTTGCTCCCCGCGTCCTCTGCGGTGAAGCCGTCGCGGGTGCGCCGTACCTGCACGTGACGGCGGGAAATCCAGCGGCTGGGCAAGGTGATTTGGCACGTTTCATCCCTGCCGATGAAAATTTCATCCTCTTCGAGTAGCCATTGCCCCTTGATTAATTCGCCATCTTGCCAGATGAGCAGTGCGCTGTTTGAGAAAGTTTCGTCAGACATTTTTCTCCCCGTTTGACAGTCTGAATTGATTGGTTTATGCTGGTAGTTGTCAGTTGTCAGTTGTCAGCTATCGGCTGTCAGCTATCAGTACCTGAAACCCGAACCCTGAGACTTGAGACTTGAGACTTGAACCCTGAAACCCGGAACCTGCCCCCCAACACAATTCTGCGCGACCGCTACCGCATCATCGGTTTGATTGGCTCCGGTGGGATGGGCGCGGTCTATTTGGCGGATGACCTCCGCCTTGACGGGCGACGCTGTGCGGTGAAAGAGCAGCGGCTGGAAAATGCCGTTTCGCAGGCGGGACGAAAACAGTTCCAGCAGGAAGCGTCCATTTTAGCCCGGCTCGACCACCCCGGTTTGCCCAAAGTGAGCGACTATTTCACGGATGACGCCGCCCATCGGGATTATCTGGTGATGGATTATGTGCCCGGCAAAAACCTGGAGCAGGTGTTGAAACAGGCTCGGCAGGCGGGCGAATTTCTGCCGGAAGAGACCATCCGC
>JAJRSQ010000323.1 GCA_024278725.1 Chloroflexota bacterium | reverse complement strand
GAAAGTGAGAAAGTGAGCAGATGAGAAAATGAGACCTGCAACCCTGCAACCCTGGACTTGAGACTTGAAACCTGAAACCCAAAACGCATTTGAAATCTACACCCGCCTGCACAACTTTTTCGGTCCCGTGAACTGGCGCCCCCCCCTCTCGGCGGTGGATGAGCTGGTGAGTACCATCCTCAGCCAAAGTACCACCGATTTGAACCGCGACCGCGCCTTCGACCGTCTGAAAGCGCGTTTCGGCACGTGGGAAGCGGTGCGCGACGGCGACGTGGCGGACATCGAAGCCGCCGTCCGCGTGGCGGGACTGGGGCGGCAGAAAGCGCCGCGCATCAAAGCCGCCCTGCAATTCATCACCGAGGAACGGGGCGAATTGACCCTCGACTTTCTGCGCGACATGCCGGTGGCGGACGCGCGCGCGTGGCTCACCCAAATGAAGGGCGTGGGCATCAAAACCGCGTCCATCATCCTGCTTTTTGCGCTGGGCATGCCCGCCTTCCCGGTGGATACCCACGTGCATCGCACCACGGGGCGCATCGGACTCATCCCCCCAAAAACCTCCGCCGAAAAAGCGCATCACATTTTGGAAGCCGCCCTCCCGCCGGAAACCTACCTGGAAGGGCATCTGCACTTCATCCAATTGGGGCGCGAAATCTGCCGCGCCCGCAAACCGAACTGCTCCGCCTGCCCTCTGCGGGACGTGTGTCAATTTGCCCAAACAAATGCCGTGGGTACAATGTAATTACATCTGTTGCGCGAGGCGAAATGATGGCGATAAAAACAAAACTCATCAAAATTGGAAATTCTCAAGGCATTCGTATTCCAAAATCCATTCTGAAGCAACTCAATTTCACCAGCGAAGTGGAAATCGATATTCAGGACAACCAGCTTGTTTTGCGCCCGCTTGCCACGGCGCGGCACGGATGGGATACGGCATTTTCAGCAATGGCGCAAGCCGGGGATGACCTTCTTTTGGACGGCGACACCGCCCCCAGCCAATGGGATGATGCCGAATGGGTTTGGTGAATCGGTTCGATATATTTCTGGTGGCACTTGACCCCACCGTGGGGTCGGAAATTCAAAAAACCCGCCCGTGCGTGGTTATTTCCCCCGACGAGATGAATCGTCACATCCGCACGGTGATTGTCGCGCCGATGACCACCAAAGGGCGACCATACCCCACCCGCGTGCCGGTATCATTTCAACAAAAAAGCGGGCAAATCGTCCTCGACCAAATCCGCACGGTGGATAAAACACGATTGGTGAAAAAATTGGGGGAACTCGACCCGCCCACACGGCAACTCATATTGCAAACGCTGGCGGAACTCTTCGCCGAATAGAGGTTCTGATGTCCCAAACAACTTGCGCCCGGTGCGGCAAGCCGGTCATTCACCCACATTATTTTGGGGATGATGATTCGCCGCGCTATTGTTCCTTCCGCTGCGAAAGCGCCGCGTTGTTCGGCAAACTCAAGGGGGGATTTAAATGGTTCGCTGTCTCATTGGGGTGGGGATTGGCGATTCTCGCGCTAGTGGTGGTGCTGGCGCGCCCCATTTTCGGCACACCGATAGCGAATCCGGTGGCATACGGCGGGCTGGTGCTGGTGCTGGCGGCAATCGTGGCGATTCTGTCAGTGATATTCCGGCGGGTGAAACTTTAGACCTTCAACCGCAAAAATCGCGGGTCGTGTGTCATCATCAGCGACAACCCCTCTGCCAGCGAAACTTGCGGCGCATACCCCAACAACGTTTCCGCCCGCGAAATATCCGCCACCAACCGCGACACCCCCCCACTCTCCGACGGTACGGGAAGCAAATGCAGCGCATGGTCGGTCAGCGCGCCAATTGTCTCCGCCAACATGAGCACTGAAGTCCCCTGCCCCGACCCGATATTGATGATGTGGCGGCTCACACCTCTTGCCGTACCCGCCGCCGCCAGCCCGTCAATCACATCATCAATGAACACAAAATCCCGCACCTGCGTGCCCCCCCCGTAAATGGGAATCGACCCGCCGCCCAATGCCTGTTTCAGCATCATCGGAATCACCGGCGGATGTTCCGGCGGCAACGGCTGGTCGGGTCCGAAGGTGTTGAATATCCGCAAAATGACCGTTTCAATGCCCCACAACCGCCCGATGGTGGACACATAATGTTCCGCGCTGAGCTTGCTCACCCCGTAAGGGCTGGTTGGCTTGGGAGAAAAATCCTCCGCCACGGGCGAACGGGGTTGTTCGCCGTAAATTGCGCCCGATGACGCGAAGACCACCCGCTGCACCCCCGCATCGCGCATGGCTTCCATCAGCGCCACCGTGCCGCCGACGTTGGTGTCGTTGTATTCGGTGGGATAGAGAATCGATTCCGGCACGGATACCCGCGCCGCGAGATGATACACGCAATCCACCCGCTTCAGGAGTCGCCAGAGTTTGGGCTTATCGCGCACATCGCCCCGGGTGAAAAAGATGTCCGCGTGCAGGCGGTCGGGGTTGCCCGCGCTGAGGTCATCCAGCACACGGACGGTATGTCCGTCCAACAATAATCGGTTTGCCAGCGCCGAGCCGATGAAGCCCGCACCGCCGGTGATGAGAATGTTCATAGGGTTTTTAGTTTCAGGTTTCAGGTTTAAAGTTCAAGGTTGCAAAATTGCAGGGATGCAGATGCATCACTTTTCGTTCTTCGCTATTCACTATCAATCGCTTCGCCTTTGGTAACCCGGCTGAGCAAAAATGCCGCCAGCGCCAGCGCCGCAGCCGCCGCCCAAAACATCGAACGGTAGCCGAACACATCCACCGTCTGCCCGATGGCAATCGGTCCCACAATTGCCGCCGACATAGACGCGAAATAGTACAATCCGGTATAGGTGCCAAGTTTGTTTTGCGGCACACTGTCCACCACCATAGGTAGGCTGTTGATGTTGACCAACGCCCACGATGCCCCCACCATCACCAGCGCCACGGTCACACTGG
>JAJRSQ010000021.1 GCA_024278725.1 Chloroflexota bacterium | reverse complement strand
TGGCAAAGTGGCAGGGTAGCAAAGTAGCAAGGTAGCAGAGCTGCAACCCTGCAACTCTGAAGCCCTGCAACCCTGAAACCGGAAACCTTGAAATTGAAACCTGAAACCTCGAAACTCATCGCCGTGATTTTGGCGAAAAATGAAGCGAAACACATCGCCGCATGCATTGACAGCGTGCAATGGGCGGATGCCGTGATGCTGGCGGATTCGTTCAGCGACGATGGCACGGTGGAAATTGCGCAGAAAAAAGGCGTGGTCATCTGCCAGCACGATTTCGTCAATTTTTCCGTCAATCGGAATTTGGCGCTGGCGGATGCGGCGGAACTCGGCGCGGCGTGGGTCTTTTTCATCGACGCCGACGAGCGCGCCACCCCCGAACTCGGCGCGGAAATTCGGCGGGTGATTGCCGAGCGCCCCGAAGTGGGCTGGTGGGTTCCCCGTTTCAATGTGATGTGGGGGCACACCATGAAAGGGGGCGGCTGGTATCCCGACGCTCAATTGCGGCTGTTGAAAATCGGCAAAGCCCATTACGACCCCACCCGCGAAGTCCACGAATTTGCGGAACTGGACGGCGCGGATGCCACCCTCACCGAGCATTTGATTCATTTCAACTATGAATCGCTGGCGCATTTCCGCCTGAAACAAAATCGGTATCTGAATTACGAGGCGCAAATCTTGCACAAAAAGGGCGTGCGCGCCAAGCCGTGGACGTATCTTTCCATGCCCTTGCGCGAATTTTATCGCCGCTATGTGTTGCTGAAAGGCTATCGGGACGGCTGGCGCGGGCTGCAATTGTGCGGGCTGATGGCGTGGTATATGTTCAAAACCTACCGCCGTTTGCGGGAATTGTATCGCCGCGAAACCCCCTCGAATTTTTGACAAACCCCTGAAAATTGTTTAAAACAATAGTGGTTGTGTGCAGTGCGCACAATGATTGTGGGCAAAAATTGTTTGTCCGCACAAAATATACGGAGACGGCGCAGTCTTTCCCGAACGAAAATCGAGATGCGCCGTGTCGCGTCTTTTTTTTGTGTTGAGGAGGTTTGGTATGACAGACAAACGCCGGAAAGATTTGCTTTCAGGCAACGAAGCCATCGCGCGCGGCGCGTGGGCGGCGGGCGTAACCTTCGCGTCCGGCTACCCCGGCACGCCCAGTACCGAAATTCTGGAGAATTTCGCTCGCTATCCCGGCATTTACGCCGAGTGGGCGCCCAACGAAAAGGTTGCGCTCGATGCCGCCATCGGGGCGGCGTACGCCGGGCGGCGCGCATTGGCGACGATGAAGCACGTCGGGGTGAATGTTGCCGCCGATGCGCTTTTTTACGCCGCTATGACCGGCGCGGAAGCCGGGCTGGTCGTCATTTCCGCCGACGACCCGCAGATGCATTCGTCGCAGAACGAGCAGGACAATCGCAATTACGCCAAATTCGCCCGCATTCCCTGCCTCGACCCCGCCGACAGTCAGGAAGCGCACGATATGATGCCGGCGGCATTCGACATCAGCGAACAATTCGATACGCCGGTGCTGGTGCGTCCCACCACCCGCATTTCGCATTCTTTCACGCCGGTGGAATTTTTGGATGAGCGGTTGGAGATTGCGCCGCGCGTCAAAAAATTCCCCAAAACGCCGCAAAAATACGTGATGGTTCCCGCCAATGCCCGCCACCGCCATCCGGTCATCGAAGACCGCATTCGGGCGCTGGCGGCATACGCGGAGACATCGCCGCTGAACCGCGTCGAATGGCGCGACACCGAGCTGGGCATCGTCACCGGGAGTGTGGCGTACCAACACGCCCGCGAAGTTTTCCCCAATGCGTCCATCCTGAAATTGGGGATGAGCTATCCCCTGCCGATGCAGATGATTGCCGATTTTGCCCGTCGGGTGAAGCGGCTCATCGTGCTGGAAGAGTTAGACCCGTTTTTCGAGGAACATATTCGCTTGGCGGGAATCCCGGTGGAGGGGAAATCCATTTTCCCGCTGTGCGGTGAATTCACGCCGACGGTGGTGCGGAATGCCGCTGTCGAAGCGGGGCTGCTGTCCGCCGAGCAATTTGTTGCGCCGCCGGAAACGCCCCGCGCCATGCCGGATGTTCCCGTCCGCCCGCCGGTGCTGTGTCCCGGCTGTCCACATCGCGGCGGATTTTGGGCAATTAAAAAACTCCATCTGCCCGTGAATGGCGATATTGGCTGTTACACGCTGGGCGTGGTGGAACCCCTCAACGCCATCGACACTGCCGGTTGTATGGGCGCGGGCATTGGGGTGGCACACGGCGCGGGCAAAGCCAGCGGGAAAAAACACGTGGCGGTCATCGGCGATTCCACTTTCTTTCACACCGGATTGCCCGCGCTGGCGAATGTGGCATACAACAATAGCCCGGTCATCACGGTGATTATGGACAATCGGGTGACGGCAATGACCGGCGACCAGCCGAATCCCGGTTCGGGGCAGAATTTGATGGGCGAAACTGCCCCGCGCCTTGAGCTGGAGCCGCTGGTGCGCGCGTTGGGCATCAAACACGTCAAACGGGTGGATGCATACGATGAAAAAACGGTGGAAGATACCCTGAAAGCCTTCAAAAAGCTGGATGAACCTTCGGTGCTGATAACCGAGCGCCCGTGCGCGCTGTTGCCGGAGGTGCGCAAAACATACCTGCCGCTGGAAGTCAAAGCGGATGAATGTGACGGCTGTGGCGTGTGTTTGCGCACAGGTTGCCCCGCGCTGATGAAGAGTGCGGACATCCACGCCGAAAGCGGGCGCGCCAAAGTTGAAATTGACCCCACGCTCTGCACCGGCTGCGATTTGTGTGCGCAGGTGTGTCCCTCGGACGCGATTTTGTTCCGGGTGCAGATGGAAGAATCGGCACATGCGCTGCCTGTTTAACGAACAGATGAATAGCAAATGACAAAGGACGAATGACAAATGCAAACGATAAATTTTCTGCTGGTCGGAGTCGGCGGGCAGGGTGTATTAATGGCGAGCAATATTCTGGCGTCGGTGGGGATGATGGCGGGATACGATGTGAAAAAGTCGGAAATTCACGGGATGTCCCAGCGCGGCGGCAACGTGAGCAGTCATGTCCGCTGGGGGGAGGCGGTCTTTTCGCCCATCATTCCCGATGCGGAGACGGATTTTCTGCTGGCGTTTGAAGCGATGGAGGCGCTGCGGTATCTGCCCATGTTGAAACGGGCGTCGGTGCTGCTGGTGGACCGTCACCGAATTGTGCCGGTGACGGTCACGGGCGGGTCGGCGGAATATCCGGCATATGAGGCGATTGAATCGGTGTTGCGGCAGGTGTCGGACAATTTCCGCTGGGTGGATGGCGCGGATATGGCGGCGGCAATGGGAAATTCTCGCGTAGCCAATATCATCACGTTGGGGCTGCTGTCTACCTACTTAAATGTAGCGGATGATGTCTGGAAGGATGCCATCGCTCGCCGTGTGCCGAAAAAATTCACCGAGTTGAATTTCCGCGCGTGGGAAGCGGGACGGGCGTTGCGCCGCGAATCGGCGGCGGTGTTGATGCCCGCCGGTTGACGATTCGCGCCAAAACTGGTATCTTCTCCGTTAAATTTC
>JAJRSQ010000322.1 GCA_024278725.1 Chloroflexota bacterium | reverse complement strand
CTGTCGATTTTCGTACCCCCATAGATTGTACCAGCCTCGCCCAAACACGCAACGCGCCGCATCACTTTTCTTTCCGTTTGATAAATGTTATAATGCGATTATCAACTCATTGGGAGTTTTTGTCATGACAACATTATCCAAATCAGATGTAGAGAATATTGCCCACCTTGCCCGCCTGAAACTCACCGATGCGGAAACCGAGTTGTTTCAGGAGCAACTTTCGGCAATTTTGCTGTATGCGGAAGCGATTCAACAACCGGACACCACCGATATTCCGCCCACCACCAGCGCCATCCCCCGCCACACGGTGATGCGCGCCGATGAACCCGCCGACGGACTTTCGACGGCGGAAGCGCTGGCGAACGCCCCCGATACCGCCGAAGACAGCTTCCGCGTCAAACCGATTCTTCCCTGAGGATACCCATGCCCGAACTCGCCAAATTGACCATTGAAGACGCTCAAATGTTGCTCCGCGAAGGGGCAATTTCGGCGGAGGAATTGACGCAAAGTGTGCTCACCCGCCTTTTTGCGGTGGAGCCGGTGGTGCAGGCATACCTCAGCGTGCAGGAAGATGCCGCGCTGGACGCCGCCCGCACCGCCGATGCCCGCCGCGCCGCCGGAGACGACGCCCCTCTGCTCGGCATTCCCATTGCGGTGAAAGACGCCATTCTCACCAAAGGGGTCACCACCACCTGCGGCTCTAAAATCCTGAAAAATTTTGTGCCCCCCTACGATGCCACGGTGGTGCAAAAACTGCGCGCTGCCGGCGCCATCATCATCGGCAAAACAAATACCGACGAATTCACCATGGGGTCGTCCACCGAATTTTCCGCCTTTCACCCCACCCACAACCCGTGGAATATGGATTACGTGCCGGGCGGAAGCAGTGGCGGGAGCGCCGCCGCCGTCGCCGCGAATGAAACGCTGGGGGCGCTCGGCACCGATACCGGCGGCAGTATCCGCCAACCGGCGGCGTATTGCGGCATTGTGGGGCTGAAACCGACCTATGGACGCGCCAGCCGTTACGGGCTGATTGCGCACGGGTCGTCGCTGGACCAACCGGGACCGATGACCAAAACGGTGACGGATGCCGCCGTCCTGCTGCAAGCCATCGCCGGGCATGACCCACGCGACGCCACCAGTCTGGATGCGCCCGTGCCCGATTATCCCGCCGAGTTGCGGCGCAGCAAAGGTTTCGACGGGCTGCGCATCGGCGTGCCCAAAGAATATTTTATTGATGGATTGAATCCGGCGGTGGATACCGCCGTTCGCAATGCGCTGATTCTGGCGGAAAGCCACGGGGCGGAGTTGGTGGAAATTTCGCTCCCGCACACCGATTTCGGCATCCCGGTGTATTATCTCATCGCCACCGCCGAAGCATCATCCAACCTGTCGCGGTACGATGGCGTGCGCTTCGGGGTGCGCGTCCCCGCCGATTCGATGTGGGAGACCTATTTTGAAACCCGCGCCGCCGGGTTCGGGGCGGAGGTGAAACGGCGCATCATGCTCGGCACGTATGCCCTTTCCGCCGGCTATTACGATGCCTACTATTTGAAAGCGCAAAAAGTGCGCACCCTCATCCAGCGCGATTTCACGGCGGCGTTTGAAAAAGTGGATGTCATTTTCGCCCCCACCACCCCCGATACCGCCTTCAAACTGGGGCAAAAAATTGACGACCCCCTGCAAATGTATCTGACTGATATTTTCACGGTGATGACGAATCTGGCGGGCATTCCCGGCATCAGCATCCCCGCCGGTTTTGCCGACGGGCTGCCCATCGGGTTGCAGATATTGGGTCCCGCGCTGGGTGAATCGGCGATTTTGCGGGCGGCACACGCTTACGAGCAGCTCACCGACTGGCATCACGACCATCCTGATTTGTAATTTTTGGGACAACGGCACACATTGAATCAATCTATGAGCAAGCACGTCATCTTCATCAGCTATTCCCGCAAAGATTTAGCCTTTGTCAAAACGCTGCACCGGCAACTGGAATCTCGCGGGCTGACGGCATGGTTCGACCAGATGGACATTCCCCCCGGCGACCAGTGGCGGGAGGCGATTGTGCGTGCCATCACCGATTGCAAAATCTTTTTGCTGGTGCTGTCGCCGGCGGCAGTCCACTCCAAACACGTGCGCAAAGAGCTTGATTTGGCGGAACGGCGTAACAAAATGGTGGTTCCGGTGGTGTGGGAACACACCGCCCTCCCCGCCGCGCTGGAATACCAATTGGTGGGCATCCAGTATTTTGATTTCGATGGGCACGCCACCGCAGAAAATTTTGCGAAGTTGGCAAAGGCGTTGCACACCGTCCTCAACACCCCGCGCGAAAAATCGCTGTATCTTTCTACATGGAAACAAAAATCCACCGGCACCGCCGAAAAATACAGCCGTCTGGTGGTTGCCCGCGTCATCACCCCGTTGGCAATGAATATCACATTGCAGGATAAAATCAGCTCGGAATTGCACTGGCTTTTCGCCGCCGCCCAGCATTTTGTTGAAATTCGGCGGGGAAAATACAGCGCCGACACCCCCGTGCCCGTGGCAATCCCCCCCCACGCGAAAAAGCATCCGCGCGCCAATAACCGGCTGCTGTCCAATATTGACGATTTCTCGCTCCGCATGGCAGAGGGGCAAATTATCAGCCTGTTCAAACAGTTGCGGACATATCTGCAAAATTTAACCTTTGAAGTCAATCGGGAAATCGGCGCGGATGGCACAGCCGAAGACGCCATCATCCGCCGAAATTCCATCAAAGCCCAACGGCAGATTATCGTGGAACGCATCCGGCGGATGGCAAAACTGGTGCGCGATTTGTACGGCGTGGCGCTGCCGGGTCCCGACACGCTGGGCGATTATGTGGATATGATGTCCAACTGATTCGCCGCCTGCCCCACATACACCCGTGGCACACGCGCCGCCAAGCCGGTCACAATCTCGTAATTGATGGTTTCCGCCCAACCCGCCACGTCATCCGCCGAAATTTCCGCTTCCCCTTGCCTGCCGAAAACCACCACCACATCCCCTTCGCGCACGTTTTCAATCCCGCTCACATCCAGTGACGTTTGATCCATGGACACCCGTCCGGCGATGGACGCGCGTTTGCCATGCACCAGCATCGCGCCGCGATTGGAACACAGGCGCGGATAGCCGTCGCCGTACCCCACCGCCGCCAGCGCAATCGGCGTGGGCGCGGCGGCGATGAACGTTCTGCCATACCCCACCGATGCCCCGGCGGGCAGGGTGCGCACCCGCGCAATCCGCGTTTTCAGCGTCATTGCCGGGCGCAGGTCAACCGCCCAATCAATCG
>JAJRSQ010000321.1 GCA_024278725.1 Chloroflexota bacterium | reverse complement strand
GACGCCTACCGGCTCACCGACGATTTTCGGGTGGAACTGCACCCCGCGCGGCAACACACGCCGGTAGTGGTGGCGCTCGACCCCGCGCACTTCAAATTAATCTCGCAATTGGACGAGCGGTTTCCGCACGGTGCGCCATCGCTGCGCCGGTGCGACCATCTCACCGTGCGCGGCGATGTGCGCTTCGGGAAAAATATCACCGTGCGGGGAACGGTCACGCTCGAAAATCCCGCCAAAACCCCGATGACCATCCCCGATGGAACGGTGCTGGACGAGAACAGCCGGTATCGAAGAAATGTCACGCAACTCGAAGCGGTTGCCTCAAAATTTTGGCTCACTGAACTAATTACACAAGAAAAACAAATCAGTATCATTCCGTTGCTGTTGAGTACCCAAGAGCAATTCTTAAATCTCCTCAGTTTAGAAATAGACACACCGGAAAAAATATTCACATTGCTTGATACCATAGAATTATCGCCCAACATCTTTCTGAAACATCTCACTATTTTGGCAGATTTCGGCGGAGAAATGCTTAAACGGATTAGCAGAGAATTTTCCGCTCTTTTTCCAAACAAAAAACTTCATTATTCATGGCGAAATGAAGCACGCACATACGAATTCCAAGCATTACCGGCAAAAAAATTCAGCAATGTCACCCTAAAAATTGACGGGAAACATTTGACCGCAAAAACCAAACTCTCTGACTTGCAGAAAGATGCCATCATGCTATTGCTGGTCGGAAGTATGCACAATGCGCATGTGCTGGCGAAATGCAATATCGGCGAATACCTGGGCAAGCCGGATGAACTCGGCGCATTTGTACAACAACGTTACATTTGGGTGAGTCGCATTATTGGAGGAGCAGAAGTCAATAGTTTGGGGCAATTGGCACAACAGCTTGTTGCCCAACATTTGCAAAAGAGGCTACCCAATATCGTTGTGAATATTAATGGGCGTTTGCCACACGTTTCTCACAGCGATGACCTCGCCGCCAGAGACACCTCATTTGATTTGATAGTGACCAATCCAACCCGCACCAACTATGTAGCGGTGGAAATCAGTTTCCAAGTGACAACCAATAGCGTCATCGAGCGCAAAGCCGGGCAAGCCAAAGCCCGCTTTGAGCGCGTGGAGGCTGCCGGTCACAAAATAGCCTATGTCATTGACGGTTCCGGTAATTTTGAACGGAAAAGAGCTCTGGAAACAATTTGCAATTATAGCCATTGCACAGTAGCCTTCTCCACAGATGAGCTGGATATATTATGTGAATTTTTGGAAAAACATCTGGATGAAACCGGGAATAAAAAATGACCCATCTGTCGGAAAATAGCCAACCACTGGCTATCCAGCACCATATAATTGATGCAAAGCATACCCTGCACAATCTGGCACAAGGTTTTAATGATGTATTGGTGATTGTATTGCCGGCTCACGCAGAGCGTACCACTTTGCCCGGTGTCGGGCGTTTGATTGCCCGAATTGCCGACAAATTGGGTGAACAAGCCACGCTCATCACCATTGGTGAAACAGTGGATTTGGTGCATGTACATGCTGACATTGCGGAAACAATGCAATATCATCATTGGATAGCCATCAAACGCACCACCCTTATGTATCACCCTCACCAATTACCTCACCATCATTTCGGAGCGCTCATTCACACCAAATATCGCAAGTCACTACAACACACCAAAACCAGAATAAAATATACCTATTGCCCTGCTTGCGGGAAAACAACCAAAGATTACGGGGGGAAAAAACACACCTATCACGAATATGGCACGCTGATGTCCGATGTATGGCGTGACATTACCGGAGACTTGAACGGTGATATAAGTTCCGTCATCACTAGATTCAGTGACTTATTCGGCATTGAAACGTATCGGACATTGCTTTTCGCCGATTGCCGCACCCTGAATTTCGATGCGCTCGAAATATCTGCCAACAAAATAGAAGAGACCGCATTGCAATACACCATTGTCCCATCACTCCCGCAAAAACCGACCCACTCTCTCGTATCCCATCTCCCGCAAACAAACATCATTTTACAGGGAGACAGCCTTGAACATCTGCAAACCATCCCCAACAATAGTATTGATTTCATCTTCACCGACCCGCCTTACAATTTAGGGAAAAAGTACAACACCTACAATGATAGTTTGGAAATTCAAACGTATTTTGAGTGGTGTGACCAATGGCTTTCTGAATTGGCGCGCGTTTTAAAGCCGGGGCGCACACTCGCCGTGCTGAATATTCCATTATGGTCAATTCGGCATTTTTTGCACTTGGAAACCATCTTAACCTTCCAAAACTGGATAGCATGGGATGCGCTATCCTTCCCCGTGCGGAAAATTATGCCGGCACATTATACCATTCTGACATTCAGTAAAGGCGAGCCACGCCCGCAGCCCGGTCTGACAGATCCCGCACCTGAAGCTACACCCCAAATTTTATCTCCCCTGGCAGAAGGTTTTTGCTTGCGAAAAAACTGTATCAAAGCTCGCAAGGTGACTGCTATCAATGACCGGGGGCAACTTACCGATTTATGGTGGGACATTCACCGTTTAAAACATAACAGCCGCAGGGTTGACCATCCCACTCAATTGCCGCCAAATTTATTGTATCGGCTGATTTCCATTTTTACCCAACCGAATGAAATTGTCCTCGATTGTTTCAACGGCGCGGGCACAACCACACTGGCAGCACATCAACTCGGCAGACAATATATCGGTATCGAAAAATCAGAAAAATATTGTACCATCGCCCGCCAACGACATGAAGAAATCGGTTTTGGACTTGACCCATTCCGCAAAGCCCGGCGAACGCTGACCGCCAAAAACAGCCGCGTACCTCGGTTGCCAAAACAAAAATATGCGGTCTCCAAAAAAACATTGCAATTGGAGGTCAGACGCATTGCCCAAATGCTGGATAAACTCCCCACACGGGCAGAAGTGGAGAAATACGGTCAATATCCCATCAAATATTACGATGATTATTTTGTCAGTTGGGGAGAAGTATGTGCGGCGGCTCGAAATTCCGGTATGACAGAGACCCCGACAAATACAAATTCAGCATCCAAAAAAAATCCTCAACTCAAATTCAAGTTGGACGATACCTGATGCGCCCCGTTGGTGAACGATGATGCTTAAACGTCTATATCGCACCATATTAATCCGGCTGGGGATATTATTGCTGGTTATCGGTGTTTCCGGCATTACCGGTTTTATTGTTTACCGCAATATCACCCGCACCCGCGCCGAGTTTCCGCCCGCGCCCATCGAAAACCCGCTGGCAGCGGAAAATACCTTCGGCACGACGGTTGATTTGACGCAATACGCCGACCCGGAACTCTTCCGCCAACTGGACGCGATGCAGACAGCGGGGCTGGTCTGGCTGCGGCTGCCGATTCGCTGGGCGGAAATCGAACCGGAACGCGGACAATTCCGCTGGGACGCACTCGACCATGCCATCGAAGCCGCCCGCCTGCGCGGGTTCAAGCTGGTGGCGGTGCTGGAAACGTCCCCCGCGTGGGCGCGCCCGCCCGACACCCCCGCCGAAACGCCGCCGCGGGAAGTGACCGATTTCGCCGCCTTTGCGGACACGGTCGCCCGCCGCTACCGGAACGATGTTGCCGTGTTCCAAATCTGGCACGAGCCGAATCTCAGCGCGCAATGGGGCAACCGGTACATTTCCCCCGCCGAATATACCCTGCTGCTGAAAAATGCCGCCATCCGTATCCGCGCGGCACAGCCACAGGCAACCATCATGGCGGCGAGTTTAGCTCCCACGCTGGAAAAAAACGACCTCAACTTGAATGAACCGGACTTTCTGCAGGGAATGTACGATGCCGACGCCGCGCCATACTTCGACATTTTGGGCGCGGAGTTGCTCGGCTTTCATTTGCCGGTGGAAGAATCCACCCCCAACCCCAACACGTTGAACATCCGGCGGGTGGAACTGCTGCGCCGGGTGATGGAAGCCAACGGCGACGGCGACACGCCCATCTGGGCAACGGCGTTCGGCTGGCACGCTCTGCCCGCCGATTGGCGCGGCGCGCCGCCCCCCGTGCCCAGCGATGTGCCCGAAAAGCAGATTGCCCGCACCGAAACGGCGCTCACTTTCGCCCGCCAAAATTGGGATTGGCTCGGCGCGATTTTTGCCACCCGTTGGGATACCACCGGGCTGGCAGCGGACGACCCCGCACGCGGCTTCGCCCTTTCACCCACCATGCTGCCCCCCTTTGAACGCGCCGCGCACACCCTGCCCGCTCTCGCCACCGTGGGAGATTATCCCGCCACCCATATCAGCGGACAATACAGCCCCGGCTGGAAATTCGCCCCGCCGGTGGTGGACATCCCCCGCCCCGACGATACTTCATCCGCGCCCACGCTGACCATCCCCTTTGAAGGCACTCGGCTTGACCTGCGCATCAATCGCGGCGATTTTCAGGGCTATCTGTGGGTATCCATCGACGGCAAACCCGCCAACGCCCTCCCCCGCGCCGCCGACGGACGGGCGTATGTGGTGCTCACCGACCCCCTGCGGCAGACCGCCGACATCCCCGTGGCGCGCTACCTGCCCGATGAGGCGCACACCGCCACCATCACCGCCGAGGGTGGTTGGGGGCAGTGGGCAATCGCCGGGTGGACGGTATTCCGCGAAGCGGACACCCGTCGCGCCGAAGCGGCTTTCGCGGCGCTGGGGCTGATTTTCGCCCTGACCACCGTGGGGCTGTGCCGGATGGCACTTTTGCGCCGCCACATCCTGTGGCGAGCAACGCTATCGGGCTGGCATTGGGCGGCACAGCGCAGCGAAAGATTTTCCACATGGACAATCGCCGTCGTGATGATGGCAATGGTGGCGGGCATGGCATTTCTGCCGGGGATGGCGGCGCTGCTGTTGCTCGTCGTTTTGGGCGCACTGATGTTGCTGCGCCCGGAAGCGGGCGCGATGCTGGTGACAGCGAACATATCGTTCTTTCTGGCGAAAATCACCCTGCCGGGCATCACCGTTTCGGTGCTGGAAATGGAACTGGCGCTCCTGCTCGTCGCCATCGGCGGGCGATTGTTCCTGCCCGCAACGCCCCAATCCGCGCCGCCGATTGCCGCGCTGTGGCGACTGAAGTGGTTTTCAGCGGGGGATGCGCTGGCGCTGGGGCTGGTGGCGCTGGGCGGCATCACCACCATCTGGGCAGAGAATCGCGGGGTGGCGCTGTATGAATGGCGCACCGTCGTTTTCGGCGGGGCAGCGTTCTATTTTGCGCTGCGACTGCTGCCGCACCTCTCCCCCACCGCGCCCGACCCCCTCGCCCGGCGGCTGGTGGATGCTTTTGTGGCGGGCGCGGTCATTCACGCGGCGAGCGCCATCCGGCAGTATTTTGTTTTCCCGCAGCAAACCATCACCGCCGAGGGCGTTCACCGCGCGCTGGGGTATCTGTACGGTTCGCCCAACAATCTGGCGCTATTTCTGGAACGGGCATTCCCGTTTCTGCTGGTTTTTTCAATTTGGGGAACGGGTTTCCGGCGGTGGTTGCACATCGTCGGGTTGGCGGTGGTATCGGTGGCGGTGTATCTCACCTTTTCAAAAGGGACGCTGCTGCTCGCCATCCCCGCCACCCTCGTTTTCATCGCCCTGCTGACCGGCGGGCGGCGGGCGTGGCTCGGCGCGGGTACGGGGCTGGTATTGCTGGCGACCGCGCTCATCCCCCTGTCGCGCACGGCGCGTTTCCGCAACACTTTCAGCCTGCAACCGGGCAGCACCGGATACGCGCGGCTGCAATTGTGGCAATCGGCGGGGCAAATGCTGCGCGAACATTGGCTCACCGGATTGGGGTTGGACAATTTTCTGTACCAATATCGCACTCGCTATATTCTGCCCGCCGCATGGGCAGAGCCGAATTTGAGCCATCCGCACAACATCGCGCTTGATTTCGGCACGCGATTGGGTATCGGCGGGCTGGCGTGGCTGGCGCTGGCGCAGGTGCGGTTTTGGGTGCGCGCCATGCGCGGGTATTTCGCCGCCGATGCGCCACGCCGCCATTTGCTGCTCGGCATTATGGCGAGTATGATACCGTTTT
>JAJRSQ010000320.1 GCA_024278725.1 Chloroflexota bacterium | reverse complement strand
GGCGCAACACTGGGAGCTGGCGGTGAACGGCGTCTTCGCGCTGATTCTGGCGGGCGCAATCACCGCCCCCCTGCTGATGTCGCTGGGCGCAACCGATGCCGGCGAATGGCTCTACCGGCAATACGCCCCGCACGACCACCAACTGCCCCAGCGCAGCTACTTTCTCTTCAGCCCCGATGGCGGCGTGAAAAGCTATTCGCTCGCGCAAGTGCTCGATTGGGGCGGCATCCCATCCAACCTGCGCGCCTTTGTGGGCAACCCCGACATCGGCTGGAAGATGGCGCTCAACCACCGGATGACCGCCATTTTCATCGGGCTGCTGGCGGGCGGTCTGGTATGGAGCATGTATCTCTGGCAACCGCGCATCACCCCTGCCCTGCTGGTCTTTTTCGTCTTCCCCATGCTTTTGGATGCCCTGAGCCACATGGCAGATGAACGGCTCGGCTTCAATTTTCGCACCGGAAATGCGTGGTCGGTGTGGCTGACGCAGGGCATCATGCCGCCGGAATATTACACCGGAACCACCATCGGCACGATTAATTGGTGGCTGCGCACCGTCACCGGGCTGTGGTTCGGGCTGGGCACATCGTGGTATCTCTTCCCCTATTTCGAGCGCCGCTTCCGAGCCATCCGCCATGAATTGGAACCCAGACTCCGCAAAATAGAAAACGGACAATCGCCGCGCGGGTGATTGCCCGTTTTTTTATATGGGTGTTTTTATTTTATGCCGATACAGCTTCTGCCATTGTCACGTCTTCCGTTTTGGCGGCGTGAATGGCGCGCCAGACCCGTTCAGGAGTCAAGGGGAGCTGTCGCACCCACACGCCCGTCGCATTGTGAATCGCGCTGACAATTGAGGGCGATACGCCGTCCATCGCAATTTCCGAAATGGATTTCGCGCCGAAGGGACCCGACGGTTCATTCGTCTGCACAAAAATCACATCCACCGCGGGCATTTCGCTGGCGGAATAAACGTGGTACGGTCCCCAAGTGGTCGTCAACTGCCGACCCTCATCATCGAAGACCATCTCCTCGCTGCGCGCCAAACCGAGCGCCTGCGCCACGCCCCCTTCCACCTGTCCGGCAGCGGTGATGGGATTGATGATTCGCCCGGCGTCCACCACCATCAGCAACCGCTCGACGGTCACTTCGCCGGTTTCGGTGTCCACTTCCACTTCCGCGAATTGAGTCGCCACCGGCGGCGGGCTGGTATAGCTGATGTGCGATGCCGTCGCCATAATTTGGTGCTGGTTTTGCTGATGGAGGCTGCTCAACGCCACCTCTGCCAGCGTCACCGAGCGCCCGTCCGGGGCGATGACCTTGCGGTCGCGCAATTCCAGCGCGTCGGGGTTGTCCATTTCCAGCATCAGCGCGGCATGTTCCTGAATCTGCTTTTTGATTTTCTCGGCGACATTGCGCACCGCGCCGCCACTGATGTACGTGGTACTGCTGGCATACGCGCCGGTATCGAAGGGCGTGAAATCAGTGTCGCTGGAATAAACGATGAGGTCTTCCACCGGAATGCCGAGCACTTCCGCCGCCATTTGCGCCAAAATCGTGTCGGAACCCGTGCCGAGGTCGGTCGCGCCCATTTGCAGGTTGAACGAGCCGTCATCATTCATTTTGAGTGTGGCGGCTGCCATATCCAGCCCGGCGATGCCGCTGCCGTGCATCTGCACCGCCATACCGATTCCTTTCCGCTTGGTGCCTTTCTGTTTGGCGTATGCTTCCCGTTTGCGGTAAAAATCGGTGGCTTGCAGCGCCACATTCACGCACTGCTCCAACCCGCTCGATTCCAGCATTTGGTCGAAGCCTTCCCGCCCTTCGCCCAGTTTGCGCGCCAGATACATCGGTTCGCCCAGTTTGAGCCAGTTATTGCGTTTGAAGTCCACCACATCCAGCCCCAGTTTTTCCGAAATCTCTTCCATCAGCACTTCAATCCCGAACTGGCACTGAGTCGCGCCATAGCCCCGGAACGCGCCGGTGGGCGGGGTGTTGGTGTACACCACATCGGACACAAAACGGGAGTTGGGCGCATTGTAGAGGGTCAGTCCTTTGAAGCCGCCCACCATTTGCACCGTGAGTCCGTGCGTGCCATACGCCCCCGTATCGCCGATGAGATAGAGGTCGGCGGCGGTAACTTTGCCGTCCTTCACCCCGATTTTGTAGCGGATGATATTCGGATGGCGGCTGCGTGAGCTGGTGAATTCCTGCTTGCGGGTGTATTCCATGCGCACGGGGCGTCCGGTGGCAATGGTGAGATGAGCGCACAAATCTTCGAGCAGCATCTCCTGTTTGTTGCCAAAGCCGCCGCCGAGCCGGGGTTTCACCACCCGAATCCGTTTGACCGGCAAGCCAATCAGCGGGGCGACCATGCGCCGCACGTGGAAGGGAACTTGCGTGCTGGAGCGCAGCACTAGCCGGTCATCTTCATCCCAATAGCTGATGCAGACGTGCGGCTCAAGGTGGGTATGCTGTTGTTTCTGGGTGCGATATTCGCCCTCGAAAATGTGGTCGGCTTCGGCGAAAGCGGCATCCACATCCCCCACTCCGGATTCGAGCCGGTGAACGATATTTCGCTTGGCATCATGAATGCCCACCGCATCCGGTTCATCGTGGATGACGGGCGCGCCTTCTTTCATCGCGTCTTCCGCGTTCAGCACCGCGGGCAACACTTCATATTCCACTTTGATGGCGCGGAGCGCTTTTTGCGCCAGTTCGGGCGTTTCCGCCGCCACAATCGCCACCCGGTCGCCTTCGTGGCGCACTTTATAATCCAGACTGAACTGGTCGTATGGGTGCGGGTTGGGGTAACTTTGCCCGCCGGAGGCATACGGCACGCGGGGAATATCTTTGTAGGTCAGCACGGCATGCACGCCGGGAATGGCTTTCGCTTCGGTGGTATCAATATTTTTGATGATGGCGTGCGCGTGCGGGCTGGTGAGCAGCGCGCCATACAGCATGCCATCGGGCTGCACATCATCGGTGAAAACGGGATACCCGCGCACCAGTTTTTGCGTATCGACTTTCTTCTGGCTTTTGCCCACAATGTTCGTTTTGGGCATATCGGGGGGGGTGATGACCAACGGGGGGAGCGGATTTCTGCCGCCATCGCGCCGGCGGTATATGTCCGGCAGGTCAATGGTTTTGGCATCGGGGGGGGCGACAATTTCGAGATATTCGCCGGTGGTCGCTTCTTCGCCCCGCAGCAGCGCACCCGCGTGTTGAATGGCGGCGACGGTTTTCACGTATCCTGTGCAGCGGCAAAAAACGCTGTCCATCGCCGTCCGAATTTCATCCTCGGTGGGATTGGGGTTTTTATCCAGCAACGCTTTGGCGGTGAGCATCTGGGCGGGGGTGCAGTAGCCGCACTGCACCGCGCCGCTATCGGCGAAAGCCTGCTGCACGGGATGCAGCGGTTCGCCGCGCCGGCTCAAACCTTCCAGCGTGGTGATGCTACGCCCGGCAACGTCCACCGCGTTGAGCATACAACTGCGCACCGGCTCGCCGTCCAGCAGAACGGTACACACGCCGCAATCGCCGGTTTCGCAACCGTGTTTCACGCTCACATACCCGTTCGCGCGCAGAACGTCCATCAACCGGTCTTTTTCTCCCACCGCAAACGAAATCGTTTCATTGTTCAGAGTCAGGGTCACATTTGTTTTTTCAGCCATATTATTTCACCTCTTTTTTGCATGCTTCCAGCGCGCGCCGGGTCACCACTTTCACCATTTCCCGCCGGTATTCTTCACTGCCGATGAAGTCATCGGGCGGCGATACTTCTTCGCTCACCGCTTGCGCCACCCGGGCAATGGTATCGTCATCGAGTTTTTTACCGCTCAGCAACTTGCTCGCTTCCGCCGCAATCCGCGCCGATTCGCGGAACGCGCCGGTGAACGCCAGCCGAGCCTGAGTCACCACGTCGTTTTGCACATCAAGCGCGGCGCGCACCGAAACAATCGGCTCATCGGCGGGGGTGCGCCCCACATGGCTTTCCGCCATCACCCTGCCCCGCACCTCGGCGGGCACGTGGAGCGCAATCAGCGCCTCCGGGCGGGTATCCGTGCGGCGAAGATACGCTTCCAGCGACATTTCCCCGTCGCCGAATTCCGCCACAGTGGACAACGCCAGCAACGCCGCCACAAATCGGGGCGCCAATTGCGGCGAAAGCACCGCTTTGCGCACGCTGGTCTCGTTCCGCACCTGCCATGTCACCGGCGTCCCCAGCGATTCACGCAGCATCGGGTGTACCTCCGCCGCTTCATATACTGCCTGCAACGAAACATCGGCGGGTAAAATGAGCTGTTTATATGATGTCCCGTTTTCCGGCAAAACATAAATTTTGTTCGTTACCGTTTCACGCATACTGCTATCTCCTTTGAATAGGGATAAGCGGGCAAGCCGTGGCGTTCCAACCGCAAACGGGAAGCGTCCACGCCCAACCCCCTTCCAAAATATTTTGTCAACGACATCTTCCGACAAACAAAATCCGACAGGTCGCCCTGTAACGTGTCAGGCTACCATTTTCGGATGATTTTCGCAAAAAACAACCCCCTGCCCGGCAAGGGTTTGACGGAGGCGATTATGCCTTCAATATCAGCACCGGAATTTTGCAGTGGGTCAGCACTTGCAGGCTCACACTGCCCAAAAATACCTCGGTGAACACATTGTAGCCCCGATTCCCCATCACAATTAAATCGGCGTCGCGGGATTTTGCCACCCGCAGAATCGCCCGCGCCGGCGGTCCTTCCAGCACTTCGCCTTCCGTTTTCACCCCCGCCGCTCGCAATTTTTCCATCGCGTCGGACACGAGTTTTTCCCCGCGCGCCGTGCCGGCGGCAATTGCCTTCTGCACCCATTCATCCCCTTCGATTTTGGGGATAGATTGATAGGCGTTCACCACAAACACGGTTGCCCCGCAACTTTGCGCGATGTCACAAGCATGATCCAATGCTGCTTCCGCGCTGTCAGAGCCATCATACGCCAAAACAATGTTTTTATACATTCCCAACCTCCTATGGTGATGAATTGTTGCCCGCCGTCTCCATTGCGAGTGCGCCCGGCAAATACGTTGAACTTTCGTTTTGAATTGTGACAATTTTCAAAATTGCCTAAAGATATGATAACCTGAAAACGCCGGTTGTCAAACCAATTTTCGGTCAACAACCGGCGTTATTCGGAAAAAACCGGATTCATCATTCTGATGCCGGAAGCGTCACAATGAAGGTCGTTCCCACCCCCAAAACGCTCTGCACCGCGATGTCGCCGCGTTGGGCGCGCATCAATGCCCGGGCGATGGAAAGCCCCAGCCCTGCCCCGCCGCCCGTGCGCGCCGCGTCTCCGCGATAGAATCGCTCGAAGATGTGCGCCGCCTGCGACGGTGGAATGCCCGCGCCGGTGTCGCGCACGGTCATACGGATGTGGTCGTCTACCCGCGCGGCAGAGAGCGAAATTTCGGCGCCGGGTTCGGTGTGGTTGAGGGCATTATCCACCAGCGCCAGCAACACCTGTTTCAGCGCATCGCGGTTGCCCTGCGCCGTCAGCGCCGGTTCACTTTGGCAGATGATCTCCCTTCCGGGCGAAAGTATCTGCGCCTGACGGCACACATCTGCCATCACCTCCGTCACCGAGATGGGGGAAAGGGGGAGCGCGCGCCCGGCATCCGTCCGCGCCAACGCCAGCAGATTGTGCACCAGCCGCATCAGCCGTTCGGTTTCCGCCACCATATCAGCCACAATATCCGTCTGCTCGTCCGCGTCCGGCGGCGGTTGGCGCTGCAACAGCCCCAAATTGCCGCGAATGGTGGTGAGCGGGGTGCGCAACTCATGCGAGGCATCCGCCACGAATTGTTTTTGCCGCCCCAGCGATTCCTCCACCTGCCGAAACGCCGTCTGCAACCGTTCCAGCATCAGATTGAAGGTGGTCGCCAGCCGCCCGATTTCGTCCGGCGGACCGTCATAATCCACCCGACGGCTGAAATCCTGCGCCTCACCGATGGCGCGCGCGGTGTGGGTCAGCCGGTCAATGGGGCGCAGGGTATAACCCGCCAGCCACCAGCCCACGCCGAAAGCCAGCAGCACAATCACGCCACTCCCCAGCGTCAGCATGCGCGCCAAACGGCGCAGCGAGCGGTCATATTCCGCCAGCGAAACGCCGACCTGCACAATCACCTCGTGTCCACCGGGCACTTGCCAGCGGCGGCTGTATATCAAAAATCGTTCATCGCCGATGGCGTCAATTTCCTGCGAAATACCGTCGCCGAGCAGAATCTTCTGCCGGGCGGCATCATTGAGGGGCAAAGCGACATTGTCCAAATTTGGGTCGCTGCGCAACACCGTGCCATCCGTCGCCCGCACCGACCAATACGGCTGGCTCGGAAATCGCTCACGGGGTATTTTTGGCAGCGGAATCCCGTCCGGCGGCAACGGGGGACGCTCCATCAAATTGAGTATCCGTCCGGTGGCAGCGAGTTTCTCTTCGATTTCCTGCAAGCCGGTGCG
>JAJRSQ010000020.1 GCA_024278725.1 Chloroflexota bacterium | reverse complement strand
CGTACAGCCCATCGAAACCGATGTTGGCAAATTCGACGCGCACGCCCAAATCGGCGGCGATGGCGCGGGCGATGTCGGCGTCCAACCCGACGACGTTTCCGGCGGCATCCAGCGTCTCAAACGGGGGGAAGCTCGCATCCAAGCCCACCCGCAGCACCCCGCGCCGCCGAATGTCCGCCAGTCCGCTTTGCCCCTGCCAGCGCATCACCGCCCAGCGGGCGGCAATTGCCACCAACGCCACCAGCCCCAAAATGACGAATCGACGGGTGCGGGTGGGCATTAGTGGATCACCTGCAAACCTAAATACTGTTCAAAGGGTTCAAAATCACGGTCAGCGTGTAATAATTGCATACCACGCTCAATCACAAACGTTGCAATCAAACAATCAATCGTTTTGCGAACTGTAATGCCGCGACGGCGTAAATATCGAAAATTTTCAGCGCTTTTCAAAGCAATGTCAACGCCACCCACCCGGAAAAGATGAAACTGCATCAGTGCATTTCTGGCTATTTCGAAATCTGCATCCCGCCGAAAGCCTTGTAACACTTCCGCCAAAATTATGTCGCCCACAGCAATAACTCGAGTACCGAGAGCATCGTTCAATTTGTCAGTCTGTGGTGTGTTTTTGCCATTGAAATAGTCTATCCATACAGATGAATCAACGAACCACATAATCTCCCCGATTCTCTCGTAAGCTATTCAAATCACCTTCCCACTGCAATTTTCCGCGCAAAGATTTTACCGCTTCCTGCCGTTTTAATTTCACTAACATTTGCAATCCGGCTTCAATAACCGCTCGTTTCGTTTTTAAGCCACTCACTTTTAAGGCTTCCGCCATCAAGTCATCGTCAATCACCACATTTGTCCGCATTTCAAACCTCCATTATTTTATGTGTATATTATACCATATTTATACACATTTCCAAGCCATTATTCCCCCTGCGCATATTTTTTCACTTCATCATAAATTGGTTTGGGGGTGAAATCGGGGGTGACGAAGGTGAAATAATCCTGATAGGTTTGCGCCGGGCGCGGGTAGCGAAACGCCCATATGCTCACCGAGGCGAGCCAATCCCACTGCTGCGCCATTTGATACGCCTGAATGGTGTATTGAATGCGCTGCCCCGGTTTGACGGCGCGCGTCCAGCGCGGATGGTCGTTCCAGCCCGCTTCGGTGATGTGGACGGGCAGATTGCCATAGCCGTTATCCACCAAAACCCGGTGCAGCAATTCCACCCGCCGAAAGTTGACCACATCGGGCGCGGGTGGGTCGTCGGGGGGATAGACCCAGCCGTAGGCGTGCGCCGCCAGCCCGTCCATCACCTCCCCTGCCCCCGCATCGAGCATGGCTTGCAGGAAATATAAATCGTCCATCCCGAACTCATTGCCCGGCGGCGCGAGTGTCGGCGCGAGCGCCCCGCCCAAAACCTGCACATCGGGGTTGGCTTCTTTCGCCCGCCGATAGGCTATGCGCAACATTTCGGTGTACCCGGCGGGGTCTACCGGCTGAAAGCCCCATTCCAACGCCAAATTCGGTTCATTCCAAATGATGAGATAATCCACTTTGCCCCGATACCGCTTAGCGAAGGCGTACACATAATCGCCAAAATCATCGTATCGGTTGGGGGAAAGAAAAGAGGAACTGCTGTCGGCGGGGCGCGCCCACGGCGGGACAAACCCCAGCCGGGCGATGACGGTCAACCCCTGACGGCGGGCGTGTTCGATGACGGTATCGCTGTGCCGCCAATCGAAAATACCGGGGAACGGTTCGGCGTATGCCCACGGAAAATATTCCACCACCCACGGCGCGCCCATCTCGCGCACCATTTGGAGGGTATATTTGATTTTCCACGGTTCAACCTCATCGGTCAAACGGGTATGAACGCCCATTTTGGGGTTGATGGTATTCACCGTCTGCGGGGGTCCGAGCGGCACGGGCGGCACGGGGGCAGAACGGGCGATAATTGCCGATATGATTATCGCCAAAAAAATGATGATGAAACTGCGCAGGGGGAAGCGGGTCATTTTTCGGGGGCATTTTTGCGCTGTTTTTCGACGCGCTCGCGGTAATAACGAGTCATTTCCGCTTTCAGCGCGTCTTCCAGATTGATCATCTGGGTGTCATCCAAATAAGTGGTGGATTCCACTTCGGTGATGTTGTACAGCACGCGGAAGACCGCCGCAATCTTCGCGGTGCTTTCGTCCATCCGTTTGAAGATTTGCTGGGCGTGTTCATCTTCCGGCAATTGGCGATAGATGTGCTGCGCCAGCATCGGAATGCCGGTGGTGAGTACCATCAGCGAATTGTTGACATAGTGGGACAGGGTGACCACGGTTTGGCGCACGGTATCGGCGGCGATGAGATTGCGCTGCAACGCCTCTTTTTCGCGCTCCAGCCGAACTTCCCGCAAAGCGTGGTCAATCGCCTCTTCCGCCTCCTCAATGGTGAACGGCTTGGTCAGATAATCGCGCACGCCGAGCCGGAAGGCTTCCACGGCAATGCCCTCCGAGCCGTGCAGGGTCATAAAAATCACGGGGGATTGATTGTCATGCTCCCGCAACGCCGACAGCATTTCCAGCCCGCTCATGCGGGGCATACTCATATCGGTCATAATCAAATCGGGGGCTTCGGTGATGGCTTTTTCCAGCCCGGCGCGTCCATCGGTTGCCACCAACACATTGTACCCCGCCGGACGGAGGACGTATTCAATCAGAAATTCCCGGATTTGGTCACTGTCATCAATTACCAGAATCGTTTCATTTGCCATAAGTCACCCAGCCCGCAACCCGATACGGTTACGGATACGTTATATCAACCGAATACGCAATGCCCGTCGCCGACGCCTCGGAGGCTTCAAAATAGACGTTCACATAATACTCTTCATCCATCGAATCATATTCAACTTCGCCCAACGCGGAAAAATCTGCCGGTTCGCCGGGTTGCGCAACCGATTCGGTGCGCGCGCCGTTGGAATTAATGACATAGACGCGCACCGTGCCCGTTTCCACCGAAGCGCGCACCGCGACTTCAACGTCGCTGAGACCGCCGCTGACGGTCATCTCTTCCCCCACCGTGCCGGATATTTTCCGGAAGCTGCCCTCGCATTGAGTGCCGTTGTTATTCGCCCGGCACGATTTACTCGCGCCCACGGAACTGCCGGACGTGCCTTCGCACCCGGCAAGCGCCAATACCAGCAAAAGTGTCATCAAAGCAAACAGGATTTTTCGTGGCATTATTCCTCCCATACACTTTATTCTTTCAAGCGATATTTTGCAACCGAGTGTTGACCTCATCCAAATCGAAATATTCGGGGTCGAGTTCGCCGCCCAGCCATTCCAACATCTCTTCGTGTTCCGGGTTTTCGGGGTCGGCAAGCACATCCAGTAAATGATAATAACCCCATACGCCGCCGCAGTCTTCGGGCGGGCAGGCGCGTTTGCCCTTGATGCAACGGGGGTACGTCACCCCTTCTTCCGGCGGCAGAATTTTTTCCAGCAGGATGATATGTTTCCAGCCGTCTCCAAAATCATATTCGTATGTGAATTTATCTTTTTCCGCCATCAAGATTTGGTTTAATTTTGTCAGCGATTCATCATTCATTGTCGGACCCCAATCACCGTAATCAGGGTGTGGAACGCCATAAAGCGTTTCATCGGGGTACCGCCCGACGATGAATTGGTGCAGATGCGCATCGTACCAGCCCATTGCCACTTGGATCACATCGTGCAAGCGGCTCAATCGGATGTCTGCGGCAACCTGCACCCGCCGCCAGATGGGCGGTTTGCTGTGTTCCAATGTAATTTTGAGCTGATAGATTTGCGTCGGAGATTTCCGTCTCTTTCGTTTCGCCATTTTTCCCTCCCGAAAAATAACCGGCATGCAACGATAAAATGTGACATTGAAGTTATACCTGACTCAAAAATTATTTCAAAATATAATATGTGCCGCGTTTATCGCCGATTTTCAGCAGCAAGCCTTTGTCCACCAAATCGACCAAATCGAGGCGCAGGGTTTCGGAGCTGACATCGGCGCACAATGCCTGATAATCGCGGTTGGTGATGCGTCCGTTCTCTTTGAGGAAGTTCATCGCTTTGAGTTGCCGCTCGTTCATATTGGTATCCCACCGAATTTGCGGCGCGCGGTTGAGAATATTGTGCAGTTTCACGGTGAAGGAATACGGCGTGGCTTTGAATTCCGGCGGCGGATGTCCGAATTGCAGCATTTCCTCAATCATCCGGTCGATGCCCAACCCCAATTCTTCGATGTACCCCCACTCGAAAATGCCCGCCACCAGTCGGGGGTTGCGCGAAAAATGGTCTTCCACCAGATTGTCGAGCGTCATATAGCCGGGCAAACCGCCGGGGCTGATGACCTCCAGGCGGTCATCGTACATGCGGATTTCCACCCGTCGCCCTTTGAGGCGATAATCGCGGTGACAGAGGGCGTTCACCAGCGCTTCCCGCACGGCGAAACGGGGGTATTCCGGCTGTTCTTCCCGCTTCAATCCCGTCACCACCGCTTCGACGCGCATTTCATCCCACACCAATTGCCACGCGCGTTCCATCACCCGCACCAGCGGACCTTCAATTTCCACCCGCCGACCGTAGCCCGCCAGCCCGTCGCGCCCGCGCGGTTCTTTGCCGTGGAATTTCACAAAAACCACACTGCTTTGGGGCAAAAAAGTTTGCGGGTGTTTGCCGAAGAGCAGCAACCCCACCACCGTCGCTTCGCCGTCGGGGGTCATCGCGCCAATTTCAATCAGATGGTCTTCGATGCCGCCGTGGGGCGGTTTGCGCCCCCGCCGGGCGCGCTGTTGCAAATATTCATCGAGAATGTGCCGGTCGAATTCCAGCAGGCTCGTGCCGGGCACGGCACTCACCTCAAAATCGCCGGTGCTTTTGGTCGCCGCCAATTGCCGGATGGCTTCGCCCCCCAACGGCTGATTTTCGGTGCGATGGCGCACCAGCACCCGCCCGTCCACCAGCGCGTGCAATTCCACACTGCGCGGAACGCGAATGGTGACCACCCAACCCCCGGCGACCTCTTCCTGCTGCCAGTCAATCACCACCGGCGGACGACACTGCGGCAAAGCCTGCCGCAACGCATTTTCCGCATCATCCGGGGTGAGGCTGCCGTTGGGTCTGCCGTCCAAACCGACACCCATCACCACCATACCGCCATCGGCATTGGCAAACGCCACCAGCGTCTCTGCCAGCACGTCGGCATCGGCGTGGGGAAGGAAGGCTATGGTCTGACTTGGACGTTGTTTCAACAATGTATTGAGCATAAGCCTATTTTAGCACAGGTTTCGGGCATGTAAAACTTCCGGGATTTAGAGATTCCATCTGTTTGTGATACATTACCTGCACAAATGATATTGGTATGAAGGATGGTTATGGCAAGCACACCACCGATGACGGTTCAGCAGGCGCAATCGTTGCTGAAAAAAATAGTGAACGCCAAAAATGGCGATGAATTGCAAAAAATTGTAGCCGATAATGTGATGTGGTGCGACGGCGTTTTTTTTGCAGAGTTGGAAGCTGTAATTGAGGAATATCAACAGCGCGGCGATACCGGCAGCGCGCAAAAGTTAAAGGCTCTGGGCGATTATATGGCACGGTTGCGATTTATGATTTGAGCGACGCCCGAATTCGCGCCAGCGCCCACTCGGCGTGGACGCGGATGAGCGGCTCCACATCGCGCGAGGCGCGCACCAGCGCCGGAATGGCGGCGGGATTCCCCCAATTCCCCAACGCAACCGCCACATTCCGCAAAAACCCCCGTCGTTTAGTCCGTTTGATGGGACTGCCCCGAAATCTTTCCCGAAACGCTTCATCATCCAACGCTATCAAATCGAGCAGCGGCGGCGCCATTCGGTTCAATGTGGCGCGGAAAGCGGGGTCATCGGTGGGGATGGCGAAACGGCGATTGTAGGGGCAAACTTCCTGACAAATATCACACCCGAAGATGCGGTTGCCCAGCTTGGGGCGCAGATGCAGCGGAATTTCGCCCTTCAGTTCGATAGTCAGGTATGAGATGCACAAATTGCTGTCCAGCAAATAGGGTTCGATGAGCGCGTCGGTGGGACAGGCATCCAAACAGCGGGTGCAATTGCCGCACGTGCCGCGCGGCGGCGGAGCATCAAATGGCAGGGGGAGGTCGAGAATGATTTCCCCCAGAAAAAAGTATGACCCGCGCGCCGGGTTGATGAGGCAGGTATTTTTGCCGATGAAACCCAATCCGCCCCGCGCGGCGAGTTCCCGCTCCAGCACGGGACCGGTATCGAAATAGGCGCGCCCGTTCACCGGCACATCCACCTGCGCGGCAATCCACGCCTGCAATTGACGCAGTTTTGGCGTGAGCAGGTCATGATAATCGAGATTCCAGGCATAGCTGGCGATGATACCGCGCGACGGGTCGCTCAGAATTTCCGGCGGCAGGTGGGTGGTGTGATAATTCGCCGCGACAACCACCACCGATTGGGCATCGGGCACGGTGCGGGACAGGTCGGCGCGGCGGGCGATGGCGTCGGGGCGGGCGAGATAGCCCATTTCGGCGTGGCGTCCGGCGGCGACCCACTCGGCGTAATAGCGGGCATGCTCGCTAGGGCGAGCGGGAATGATGGCAACATCCGGGAAACCCAACGCCCGCGCATAGTTTTTTATTCGGAAAGCGATGTTTTTATGCAACATTTCTCAAACTCTAGATGGATATTTTACTTTTGTCAAACAGCGTATAAAATATGTGGAAGTTTGGTTGCAGAATTGAGGTGGTAGGCACAGTGCCGTCCTGCCGGAGCCGGAATGACTTCTATGTGGGGCACAGGCTTATCATGCCGCACAATTTTTTTTGGAGGAGATAATATGGATTTTAGATATGATCTGCAACATGAGCGTGTTAAACATCTTGATTTGACGCAATTCACCCGCGTGGAAAGTGGCACCACCGTGGGCGAAACCATCAACAAGATGCGCTCGGAGAATCGAAACTGCGCCCTGGTGACGCAAGGCAATGAACTGGTGGGTATTTTCACCGACCGGGACGTGCTGCGCAAAGTGGTATCTGTGCCGGAAGCGTGGGGTAAACCCGTGGATGAGTTGATGACCACATCGCCCTTCACGGTGACGGAAGAAGATGAAGCCGAAACGGCAATTATGCTGATGAATGCCCGACGGTTTCGGAATGTTCCGGTGGTGGATGCCGAAGGCAATATTGCCGGGAATTTAACCCATTACGGACTGATTAAATATTTTGCAGACCAATTTCCCGAATCATTGTACAACCTTCCGCCCGAACCCGGCAAAATCGACTCAGACCGGGTCGGTGGTTGATTTTAGAGGTGACAAAAAATGTCTGATATAAAACCTATTTATAAAGATGTAGATTCCGTCGTTATCCGCTTCGCGGGCGACTCCGGGGACGGGATGCAGTTGACCGGCACACAATTCAGCAGCACCTCCGCCGTGCTGGGGAACGACATCAGCACCTTCCCCGACTATCCTTCCGAAATCCGCGCCCCCGCCGGGACACTGGCAGGCGTGAGCGGTTTTCAGGTGAACTTTGCCAGCAAAGACGTCCTCACCCCCGGCGATGCGCCGCAAGTGCTGGTGGCGATGAACCCCGCCGCCCTCAAAGCCGCGCTCCCCGATTTGGTTTCCGGCGGCACCATCATCGTCAACACCGATTCATTCACCGCCAGCAACCTGAAAAAAGCCGGATACACCAGCAACCCGCTGGAAGACGGCTCGCTCGACGGTTACACCGTTCACCGTGTGCCGCTCACTTCAATGAACCGGGAAGCCCTCAAAGACATCGAAGGGTTGACCAACAAAGAAATTGACCGCTGTCAGAATTTCTTTGCCCTCGGATTGACTTTCTGGATTTATGACCGCCGGTTGGACACTTCCATCAAATGGATTGAACAGAAATTCGCCAAAAAACCGCAAATTGTGGCGGCGAACAAAACCGCGCTGCACGCCGGGTATCATTTCGGTGAAAATACCGAAGCCTTCCAAGTGCGCTACCGCATCAAACGCGCCCATTTGGAAGCCGGAACCTATCGCCGCATCACCGGCAACGAAGCCACCGCGCTCGGGCTGCTGACCGCCGCCCAAAAAGCGGGAAAAACGCTTTTCTACGGCACATATCCCATCACCCCCGCCAGCGACATCCTGCACTTCCTTTCAACCTACAAAAATTTCGATGTCCGCACCTTCCAGGCGGAAGATGAAATCGCCGGTATCGGCTCAACCATCGGCGCGGCATTCGGCGGCGCGATGGCAGTCACCGGCACCAGCGGTCCCGGACTCGCCCTCAAAACCGAAGCCGCCAACCTAGCACTTATGTTGGAACTCCCCATCGTCATCGTGAACGTCCAACGCGGGGGACCCAGCACCGGTATGCCCACCAAAACCGAACAATCGGACTTGCTGCAAGCGATGTACGGGCGCAACGGCGAAAGCCCCATCCCCATCATCGCCGCGCAAAGCTCCGCCGATTGCTACGATGCCGCCATTGAAGCCTGCCGCATCGCCCTGCGCATCATGTCGCCGGTCATCATGCTGTCCGACGGCTATTTGGGCAACGGCGCCGAACCCTGGCGCATCCCCGATGTGGACAGCATCCCGCCCATTAAGGTGACACACCCCACCGAACCCAACGGCGAAAACGGCAAATTCCTGCCCTACAAACGCGACCCCGAAACGATGGCGCGTCCGTGGGCAATTCCCGGCACGCCGGGTCTGGAACATCGGCTGGGTGGTTTGGGGAAACAGCCGGAAACGGGTAACGTCTCGTATGACCCGAACGACAATCAGCAGATGATTAATGAACGCGCGGAAAAAGTGGCGCGGTTGGCGAACTGGCTGCCGGAGCAGGAAGTCTACGGGCAGGAAAAAGGCGATTTGCTGGTCATCAGTTGGGGGAGTACCTTCGGCGCAACCCGTTCCGCCGTGCAGGCGGCAATCGCCGACGGCACGCATGTTTCTCACGCGCATGTGCGGTACATCAACCCCTTCCCGCGCAATCTGGGCGAAATCATCGGCAACTTCAAACGGATTCTGGTTCCCGAAATGAATATGGGGCAGTTGGTGGTATTGCTCCGCGCCCATTACGGCACGCACGAATTCATTCAGATGAACAAAGTCACCGGACGCCCGTTCACTATCAAAGAAATCCGCGAAAAAATCGACTCCCTGTTGGCTCAAGGCTAATCACCGAGTTTGGAGAGCATAAAAATGACAGAATTAAAATTAACCCGAAAAGATTTTGTATCTGACCAGATGGTGCGCTGGTGTCCCGGTTGTGGCGATTACGCCATTCTGGCGCAGATGCAGCGCATTTTGCCCGAACTGGGCATCCCCAAAGAGGATGTGGTCTTCATCTCCGGCATCGGTTGTTCAAGCCGTTTCCCGTATTATATGGACACGTATGGCATCCACAGCATTCACGGACGCGCGCCGACCCTCGCTTCCGGGCTGAAGCTGACCAACCCCAACCTTCAGGTATGGGTCATCACCGGCGACGGCGACGGATTGTCCATTGGCGGGAACCATCTGATTCACACCCTGCGCCGCAATATTGATTTGAACATCATCCTGTTCAACAACCGCATTTACGGCTTGACGAAAGGGCAATATTCGCCCACGTCCCTGCCCGGCACAAAATCAAAATCGTCGCCGATGGGCTCCATCGACCCCGCCTTCAATCCCATTGCCGTGGCAATCGGTTCGGGCGCAACTTTTATTGCCCGCACCGCCGCCACCGACGTGAAACACATGGCGGAAATTTTCCGCCGCGCCGCCGCCCACAAAGGGACATCGTTCATTGAAGTGTACCAAAACTGCATCATCTTCAATGACGGCACGTGGTCATTCGCCACCGACCCCAAAACAAAACACGACCACATCATCTATCTGGAAGACGGCAAACCGCTCATCTTCGGGAAAAACAAAGACAAGGGCATCCGTCTGAACGGCATCACCCCGGAAATTGTGTCGCTGGACGAGGTGGACGAAAGCGAATTGCTGGTGCATCAAGAATCCATCGAAAACGGCAGTCTGGCATATTTCCTGAGCCAAATGCATCATTAAAACGGTATGCCGGAACCGATGGGCATTTTCCGCAATGTCGAACATCCCGTGTACGAGCAGCAAGTCATCGAACAAATTCAAACCGCAATTAAACAAAAAGGGAAGGGCG
>JAJRSQ010000019.1 GCA_024278725.1 Chloroflexota bacterium | reverse complement strand
GGGTGCGCGCCCGATGCGCAAGGTGGTCGGCACGGCTTTGATGTGACGGATGTCCGTCGCCACAACTGAAACCGCCTGTTTCCCGTTGCCGGGAACGGTGGGCACGGGGGGGGTAGCCGATGCGGGCGCGACGTGGACGGGTATCGGGGCGGTTTTGAGGGTGCGATAAGTGCCCACCACGGGGTCGAAATAGGTGTAGCTGATGGCGGGGATGGTGGTGTTGCCCGCGACGGTGGGCACTAAAAGACGCTCGTAGATGCGTGTGCCGACCAATCGCCCGTCCTGAAAACGGGTGTTGGTGGTGGCTTTGCTTTCAAAGGCGCGCCAGTTCGGCAAATCTGCCCAAATCGGGTCGGGCAATGCTTCCAGATTGCCTTCCCCGCTGATGGTCACATTCAGCGTGACCGGCTCGTTGACCTTTGTTTCGGTGCTGTTGAGGGACGCTTCGATGGTGAAATCCCCGACTGCGCCCGTGAAATCGGCGGGGGCGTTGGGCGGCAATTCTTTCACCGTCACGTTGATTGGGTCGGTGGATAGAATTTCGCCGGAGCTGAAAAAGCCGCCGGGGATGGTCAGCACGGCGGGTTCGATGGTATTTTCGCCGGCAGTGGTGGGGAAAAGGATGGTGTGCAATTCCGTCACCCGGTAGGTGCGTCCCGCACTTTGGGTGGTGTATTGCGTCTGTTCGGGCTGACGCTGGTTCAAAAAGCCGGTGAAACCGGGCGCGTCATAACGGGGCTGGTCCATCAAATTTATGCCCTGATAAAAACGGAAGGTGTACACAATCTGCTCGCCGACAAAAGGCGTGTCATTGTCGATGCTGGCTTCCACAAAAAAATCCTGCCCGTGCAGGCTGTCCGGCGCGGGCGCGGCATTTTTCGGGGTGGATGGCGTCGCCGCCGAGGCGCTCCCCGCCGTCACCTCAATGGTGATGGGGTCGGTGCTGTAGGTTTGCCCGTCCAGGGTCACACTGATGGCGGGGATGGTGAGCGTACCGCTTTTGGTGGGGCGCAGGCGGAATTGATAGCGTCCCTCCGAGGTGATGGTGGTGCCGACCATGCTGATTTGGGTGGAAGTGCTCGTGCCCACAATGTCGAATCCGTCCAGCGGCGGCAAGTCGGGGCTGGGGGTGGAGAGCGCCTGACTGCTGACCACCACCGTCAGGTTCACGAAATCATCGGTGGAAATGCTGGTGCGGTCAACCGTGGCGGTGATGGGCGATTGCGCCCGCGCGGGCAGTGTCCACAGGCTCAACAGCATCAGCGTCAGCAATATGCGCCATATTCTGTTCAGTGATAATTGATAAGTGTTCATTGCCATATTACCAATCCTCCCCGCCCGAATTTTCTGCGGGGGGTGTGCCATACAATTCCATCAATTTTTCCTGCAATGTCTTTGTATCACCGGCGATTGATTCCAGCAAACGGCGGGCTTGGTCGGTGGTGAGCTGCTGCGGTTTAGAGGGTTGTGCCTGCCCCTGTTGCGGCTGGGAGTCATTCTGCTGCCCCTGCCCGGATGAGCCGGGGGTGGGCTGGGCGGATGGCGTTTTCTGCGCTTCCGGCGTTCCCCCGGTGGATGGCGTCGGCGTGGGGCTGGGGGTCGGCGTGGAGGGTGGTTGCTGCCCGTTGTTCCCATCCTGCTGATTTTGTTGCTGCTTCTGCTGCTCGTTTTGTTTTTCGAGCTGTTGCAGCGCCAACTCCAGATTGTGTTTCGCGTCGGTATCGTTCGGGTTCAGCCGCAACGCCTGCTTGTATGCCTCAACGGCTTGCTCGAATTGCCGGTTTTGGAAATAGATATTGCCCAAATTGTAATAGCCGTATTCCGAAAGGGCATCGTCTGCCGTGCGGAGCGATTGTTCCGCCTGCAATGCCGCCTGTCGGTAATTTTCCTGCCGGTAGAGGGTGTTGGCGGCGTTGTAATACGGCTCGGCGAGGTCGGGGGCTTGTGCCTGCGCGCTTTGGTACGCCTCCAGCGCGGCGGCATAATCTCTGGCGGCAAACGCCCGGTTGCCCTGATTGTTCAACTGCCCCGCCGATTGCCCGCACGCCGTGACGAGGAATAAAATTAAGATGGAAACCGCGAATACTTTTTTTGCCATAATAGTTGTGGTACAATTATAAAAATCAGTGATATGGATCTACTTGATTTATGCCCGATATACGTTCAAGTGCCGCTGAAGCTATTCGACAGGTTCAGTCAAAAATTATATGGAAACCGGGTAGTGCTTCACGACATTTGTTGAAGCGCAAATTGCGCGGTCATTTACCGGCTGAAGCTTCTTTACAGGCGTATGAGCAAATTATTCACCGCATCGTTTCTGATAATGTTGCCCGTGTGTTTCTGTACGAATATCATACCCGGCAATACATAGCTGTGGTGAGCGAGATGCAAGGGCAAAATTGGTTGGTTATGTTTACAGTTGAGGGTCATATCGAGACTGCCTTTGTTGTTGAACGTCCGGAATATTACCTCTCGAAACCATCTTTTACAGCTATTGGAACATTGCAGGAGGTTTGTAATGCCTGATTTGGAAAAACTCCTCACTGCCTATGAAATTGATGTCCGTTTCCCGGACGTGAGCGGATTGGAACATTTGGATATGTTACGTCTCCGCAGTGAATTAGCCACATTCATCGCCGATTTGTCTCCGGAGCAATCTATGCGCTTGCAAGAAGCCGATAAAGTTTTGCTGCGGCAGCGTTCGGCTTTTGCCCGCTCCATTCAGAAAATCGCTGATTTAGCCGATTGGCGCAGGCAAGAAAAAATTCCTTCCACACATTGGTGGTGGTATTTGGATGTGGTAAAAGAATTGCCGAATTCATTGTTTGATTCTATTTCTTCCATTGCCGCTTAAGGCGACTTTCGCTCCGGTATCAATTCGGCGGCAATCATCGCCGCGATTGCCAGCGCCAAAAATAGCTGAAACCGCTCAATCTTGCGAGACTCGAATTGGCTTTCGAGGCTCGCTTTTTTCATCTTGTCCAACTCCCCGGCGAGCGCGGAAAGCTCGTTCCCCGCCGCGCTGGCGCGGTAATATTGCCCCCCGGTCGCCAGCGCAATTTGCTGAAGAGTCACCTCATCCAATTTTGAAATGACCGTCTCCCCGTTGCGGTCTTTTTTATAGCCGATGACCTCGCCGGCATCATTAAATTCCGGGATGGGGCTGCCCTCCGGCGACCCGAAACCGATGGTGTAAATGATGATGCCCTTTTCGGCAGCGGTGTTGGCGGCATCAACGGGCTGGGTGTCATGGTCTTCGCCGTCGGTCATAATGATGATGACCTTTTGGCTGGCGCGGGTATCGTCGAAGCCGGTCATCGCCGTGCGGATGGCATCGCCGATGGCGGTTCCCTGTTTGGAGATGACACCCGGCGCGGCGGCGTCCAGAAATTGCCGCGCGGTGGCTACATCGGAGGTGAGGGGAAATTGGATGAAACTTTTGCCGGAAAAAAGCACCAGCCCCAACTCATCGCCCGTCAGCCTGTCCATCAAATCCGAAATTTCCAGCTTGGCGCGGGTCAGCCGGTTCGGTTTCAAATCTTCCGCCAGCATACTTTTCGACACATCCAGCGCGACCATAATTTCAATACCCTGCTGCTCCACCGTTTGCACTTCCGTGCCCCACTGCGGACGCGCCAGCGCCACAATCATCGCCGCCAGCGCCGCCAGCCACAGCGCGTTTCGCCAGCGCAACCCCCGCCGATTCGCATTGGCGGTCAGACGTTCCAGCAGCGCCGGATTGCCCAACCGTGCCATCGCTGCTTTCTTTCGGCGGGATGTCCACAGCAGGAAGAGCATCAGCAGGGGGATGAGTATCAAACTGGTTAAAAAACGCGGTTCGGCAAAAGACATATCGAGTTATGAGTTACGAGTTATGAATTACGAATTACGAATTACGAGTTACGAATTGCGAGCTATGAATGGAATGGTATTCGTCATTCGTAATTCACCGTTCGTAATTTGCATTACGGTATTTTCCTGAAAACGGTTTCCCGCAGGATGATTTCCAGCGCCAGCAATATCAGCGCGGGAATGAGGAAATATCCCGCCAGTTCACGGTAACGGGTGTAACGCCGAATCTCAATTTGCGACGTTTCCAGCCCGTTGATTTCGTCATAGATTTTTTGCAGCCCGGCGGTATCTTCCGCCCGAAAATACAGCCCGCCGGTCTTTTCGGCAATCTGCCGAAGCAAATCTTCGTCAATTTCGCTCTGCCGGTACACAATCCGCGGACCGAAAACGCCCTGTTGCGGCACGGGCACTTCCCCCGTTTTCGCCGCCGCAATGGTGTACACTTTGATGCCCAACGCCTTCGCCGCCTCTGCCGCCGTGAGCGGGTCAATCTGTCCGGCATTGTTCACCCCGTCGGTGAGCAGGATGACCACTTTGCTTTTCACGGTGGAATCTTTGAGCATGTTGGCGGCATTCGCCAGCCCCAGCCCGATTGCCGTGCCGTCATCCAGCCCCAAATCGGTGGAAAGTTCCACCTGCGCCAGCAGCCGCTCCAGCACCCGGTGGTCGGTGGTGGGCGGGCTTTGGTTGAAGGCTTCCTGCGCGAATACCACCAGCCCGATGCGGTCGTATTGCCGTTCATTGATGAAGTTGGTGATGACCTGTTTGGCGGCTTCCAGCCGGTTTTTCGGTTGAAAATCAAGCGACGCCATACTGCCCGAAATATCGAGCGCCAGCGCGATGTCCACCCCTTCCCCTTTGACGACTTCGCGGGTGTGCCCCGCCTGCGGGCGTGCCAGCGCGATGATTGCCAGCGCCAGCGCCAACCAGCGCAGAGCGGGCAGCGCGGGGCGAACCACCTGCCGCCATGAGCGGGGCAGTCCGGTGGCGGGTCGGGTGTCGGCGTAGCGCAACCCGGCGGGGCGGAAATATTTTTTTAGCAGGATGGGCACGGCTGCCAGCAACGGTATCAGCAGTAACAGCAGCAACACCCACGGCGATGCAAAGGTCATGATGGTTTCAAGTCCCAAGTCTCAGGTTGCAGGGTTGCAAAGATATAGGGGTACAGAGTGGCGAAATTTCCAATAACCAATCTCACGCGCTCACTTTCTCACTTTCCCCTTCCGGCGCGCTTTCCGGCTCTGCGGTGGCGGTGATGATGGTTTCTGCGGCGGGGATGAGTTTCCGCGCGGCATCCATATCGGGGACGAAGCGCGCAAACTTCACCAAATCGCACGCCTCAAAGAGCGAAATAAACTCGCGGGCATCGGGGCGCGATATTTCCGTGCGCCGCAGCGCCGATTTCAGCTCGGCAGTGGTGCGTTCCAGCGCCGAAATATCGTACCGGCTTTCCAAATATTGCCGCAGACAATCGCCCACCAGGGTGTAATATTCTTTGAAGCGTCCCTGCCCCGGCAAGTCCAGCGCTTCGATGCGCGCCAGTTCCGCCAGCGCGATTTCATGCGGCGGGCGGGAGTCAATTTCCGGCGCGGCGAAAGTGTCGGCGGGGCGGTGCGCGCGCAATCTGCGGCGCAGATATTTCCAGCCGAAAAATGCCAGCACGCCCGCCAAAACCAGCGCCAGCACCCACAGCCACGGCGGCGGCGCGGGTAAATCCACCTGCGGCTTGATGTCGCGCAATTCGGTGTCGCCGTCCGTCAGAACCGATTTCACCGTGATGGAGACCTGCGGAACCACGCGCCGGGTGGCGTTGCCGCGCATGTCGGTGAGCGACACCTCCCATTTGGGGGTGCGGAAGGAACCGACATCGAACAGGGTGGCGATGATGGTCTGTTCGGTGGTTTTTGTGCCGTCGTCGTTGGCGGTGACCGTGGGCGCGGATTGCGTGCGCACTTCAAAATCGCCCCACGCCGTTTCCAATTTGGGGATGGATACGGTTTCGTCGGCGGGGGCGACCACCCGCAGGGTCATCGTGATGGGGTCGCCAATGGTCACCGTGTCGGTGACGGGTTTGAACGAGACATCAATATTGCCGGAGAATTGCGCCGAGACGGGCACAATCGCCAGCAATATCAGCGCCAGCACGGCGGCGAATATGAGTTTCGGGTTCAATGTTTCGGGTTTCAAGTCCAAAGTCCAAAGTCTCAAGTCTCAAGTCCAAAGGTACAAAATACACGTATCACGCTTCACGCTTCACGTATCACCGCCGTTTCGCGCGTTTTTTGAAGAAAGATGTGAGCGCGACGCCGTAATCATCGGCGGTGGAAATGCGGATGCGGTCAACCCGGGCTTGGGTGAACAGTTGGCGGATGGCGGTTCGGTGGTCATCCACCCGGCGGACGAATTCCCGCTGCCAGGCGCGGCTGGCGGTATCCACCCACGTCAGCGCACCCGTTTCCGCGTCCTCCAGCGCCATCAGCCCCACCGGTGCCAGTTGGGTTTCCAGCGGGTCGTGCAGGTCAATAGCGACGACATCGTGGCGGCGGTTGGTCACAAACAGCGGTTGGCGGAAAGTTTCGGGGTCAGCCAGAAAATCGGAGATGAGAAAAACGATGCTGCGCCGTTTGAGCATCCGGTTCACCGTGTCGAGCGCGAGTTTGATGTCGGTGCCGCGCCGTTTCGGCTGAAAGGCGAGCAATTCGCGGATGACGCGCAGAACGTGTTTCCGCCCTTTGCGCGGCGGGATGAACAGCTCGATTTGGTCGGTGAAGATGAGCAAGCCCACTTTGTCGTTGTTGGTGGTGGCGGAAAAGGACAGCACCGCCGCCAGTTCCGCCGCCAATTCGCGTTTGAAGCGGCTCACCGTGCCGAAATCACCGGAGCCGCTGGCATCCACCACCAGCATCACCGTCAGTTCGCGCTCTTCCACATACCGTTTGATGTACGGCTCGCCCATGCGGGCGGTCACGTTCCAATCAATATCGCGGATTTCATCGCCGGAGTGATACGGGCGCACCTCATCGAATTCCATCCCGCGCCCTTTGAACACCGCCTGATACTCCCCGGCGAAGGTGTCGTTCACCAAACGGCGGGTGCGAATTTCAATACGACGGATTTTTTGGAACAGTTCAGTGGTGAGCATAAATTCTATGAAAAGTTAGCGTAAAATGAGTGGTAAATAGATGCTGTGAGCAATAACATAACCGGCGTCGCGCGCAGTGCCTGTCAGGTAATAACTTAGCTGGGTATATTGAGAAACAGTGCTTGAACATGGTTTCAACGCCTCAAAGGTGGCGGTGGTGCTGTACACCTCTCCCGGTGTGAGGGTGTTTTTTTGCCCGTACCAGTCTAATAAGCCGGATGAGCTGCTGGTGGTGAGTGGATTGGTGCTAATCGGTTGCAAACAAGCGGCATCGTATCTCAGTGACGTATTAACATCGCCGGGGATGGTGATGGCACTGGTGTTGGTGATGGATACCTGAAAGGTCAGTGTTTCGCCGGGTTGCACCCAGTCGCCGTTGGGTGGGTCAATTTGAATTGATTTTATAGTGAATGATGGAATATAAAGCCAATTGTTTCTCACCAGTCCGACGGTATAGGTTGCGGTTGAACCACCGGTGCCGCCGGCTGCGCTGACGCAATAGGCATAGATGCCATCGGATGGCAGACTGTCGTAGGTGATGAATTCATTGTCGCCGGTGCCGCCAAAGTTCACCGATTTGAGGACGGTATCATCGGGGGCAATCAACGATAGTTGTGGGTCAACCGGACTGCCGTCTCCTTCCGGGTCGCCATTCAGCGCGAAAACCATTGAGTCCCCGGTACTGCCGGCAAAGCTGAAACAATCTACGTCTGACAAACCGGACAGAGTGCCGGCATGGGTGAAAGCCGAAAGCGTGCCGGTGGTGCGGGTCTCATTGGGTTCCACCTCCGGTTTGGTGGCGACGATGGTTGAGTAATGACGCAAAGTGTAGTTGGAGATGGTGGCGCCATCGCTTTGTTCATTCACTTTCAGGTAATGGTCAACGTTCCCATCCGCATAGTTTTGCAATGCAATACCGGAACCATACTCCCACGAGCCGGTGTCTGTTTGCAAAAGGGTTGAGCCATCACTGCCCAGCGCCGTCAGTGTTGCTTGTTGGCTACCGGTGGCGGCACTGGTGTCCAGCAGGGCGATGAATCCCCATGACGTATTCACGCCCGGTATGGAAAAATAATCCACATCACCAACTGTGCCGATGCTTGCAGAAATAACGTCGGTTTGGCTCAGCGCGTTTGCCTGTGCCGGTGTATCGTTCGGTTCGGTTTCCGAGATGGTGGTCGCAAAAATAGGGGGCAGTATAATGATGGTCGCCCCTAAAACAATGCCAATAATAGCCAACAATTTCAATGGTCGTTTCACAGTCTCTCTCCTCTTTTTGAGTGGGTATAGTGGATAAAATAAACAGCTTTCTACATTTTGTCAGCTATTATGGCACTTCGATTTCATCCAGGATGCGCTGAATGATGTCCGCGCCGGTGATGTCTTCCGCTTCCGCTTCATAAGTGGTGATGATGCGGTGACGGAGCACGTCGGGGGCAATTTGTTTGATGTCTTCCGGGGTGACGAAGCCGCGCCCTTTCAAAAAAGCGTGCGCGCGCGCCGCCATAATCAGGTACAAACTGGCGCGCGGTGATGCACCAAAGGCGATGAGATGTTTTAAATCGCCCAGCCCGTTGTCGCCGGGCTGGCGGGTGGCAAAGACCAAATCGAGGATGTATTCCTTGATTTTATCATCCACATAAATTTGCCGCACCGATTTGCGCGCGTCCAGAATGCGGCTCGGCTCAATCACCGGGCGCACGGGTGGCAGCGGCACGCCGGTGAACCGCTCCATGATGAGCCGCTCTTCGCTCCGTTTGGGGTAATCCACAATCACTTTGAGCATGAACCGGTCAACTTGCGCCTCCGGCAGCGGGTAGGTCCCTTCCTGCTCAATGGGGTTCTGGGTTGCCAGCACCAAAAAAAGGTCGTTCAACGGGAAGGTGGTATCGCCGATGGTGATTTGCCGTTCCTGCATAGCTTCCAGCAGGGCGGATTGCACTTTTGCGGGCGCGCGGTTGATTTCGTCTGCCAGAATCAGGTTGGTGAAGATGGGACCTTTGTGGATGGAAAATTCGCTGGTGCGCGGATTATACACCTGCGTGCCGAGCAGGTCGGCGGGGAGCAGGTCGGGCGTGAATTGGATGCGGGCGAAATCGGCGTGGATGGCTTGCGCCATTGTTTTCACCAGCAGCGTTTTCGCCAGCCCCGGTACACCTTCCAGTAAAATGTGCCCGTCTGCCAGCAAAGCGATGAGCACCCGCTCGACCAGCGTTTCCTGCCCCACCATAATTTTGTTCACTTCTGCCAATAAATCATGCAGAAAGATGGCTTCTTTTTCCACCTGCTCATTCAGTTGTTGGATGGAAGTCATATCCATAGCGCGCTCCGGTTGGATGAATAGTTTCAGAATACAGTTTAAATGGTAATTGGCGATGGGCGATTGGGCAAATCGGCGAATGATGAATGACAAATATTGCGCGTGCCGTGCTGCGTATCACGCAATACGCAATACGCAATACGCAGCACGAATCACCGGTTGCGCGTTACGGTTGTTGTTGCTGTTGCATCAGGTCTTCCGGGTCGGGGCGAGCCGTCAGTTTCACTTTGATGGTTTCCTCTTTTCCACTGGCGCGAATGACCGTCAATTTCACGGTGTCGCCAGGTTCGGTGTTATCCATCAGGTACGCAATCAGGTCATCCATTTGGGTGAGTGATTGCCCGTCAATGGCGGTGATGACATCGCCGCCAAGCGGGTATTCCGTACCGGCAACTTTCAGCACTTTGTCACTGCCGCGCAAACCCGCTTTGTCGGCGGGGCTGTCATGCGCCACGTTGATGACCAGCACGCCTTTCGTCCCTTCCGGCACTTTCATGTATTGCGCCACATCGGTGGTGAGGGTTGAGCCGGTGATGCCCAGCCATGCGCGTTGGACTTTTTCGCCTCTGATGAGCGTGGGCACAACTTTTTTGGCGGTGTTGATGGGGACGGCAAAACCGATGCCCGAACTCGACCCGCTTTTGCTCAGAATCATGGTATTGATGCCGACCACTTCCCCGTTGCGATTCAGCAGGGGACCGCCGGAGTTGCCGGGGTTGATGGCGGCATCGGTCTGGATGACCTCCGGAATGGAGAACGGGCTGGTTCCGCTTTTGATGGTGCGCCCCACCGCGCTGATGATGCCGCTGGTCATTGAAAATTCCTGTCCGAAGGGATTCCCCAGCGCGATTGCCAGTTGTCCCGGTTTCAGTGCGTCGCTGTCGCCCAACGGCAGCGGTTTGAGCCGGTCGGCGGGCAGGTCAACCTGAATGACCGCCAAATCCGCGTCGGGGTCGGTGCCGAGCACTTTTGCGGGCACGGTGGTGCCATCGGCGAATTCCACCGTCACGTCGGTGGCGTTTTCAACCACGTGATTGTTGGTGACGATGCGCCCTTTGGTGTCCCACACAAATCCCGACCCTTCACCGCGCGCGAATTGCTCTCGCGGTTGTTGCGGCGCGAAGCCAAAGGGTCCAAACGGCGTTCCGAATTGCGGGGTGGACATGGCGGGCGTTTGTTTTTTCACCGTGACGGTGATTTTCACCACCGAGGGCAGGGCGGTGTCGTGAATTTCGGTGAGCGCCGCTTCATACGCCGCCAGCACATTCACATCGCCGGTGAGCGCCGCCGGGTTGGTCGCCGGTTGGGGCGAAGTGGCGTCGGCGTGTGCCTGCCCGGTGATGACCGGTGCGAGCGCCACACCGCCGGCGAAGACCACCCCAAAGGCGATGAATAAAACAATCGCAATACCAAGTGTTAATAAAATTGTTGAACGTTTCATGATTTCACCTCCCGGTGAGTTGCTGATTTGGTGGTGGTATTTTTTGACTGATACAAAGATAGCCGGTTGTCATTGCGAGCGCAGCGAAGTTGAAAATGCCCGAAGGGTGCAATCTCCACGCTGTAATGACGGAGATTGCTTCGGCGTTGCACGCCTCGCAATGACACTTGCGTATTTCGTATTGCGTCAGATAACACGCATCATGTTTTCACGCCTCACGCTTCACTATTTGCTCTCCGGGGTGGGGGTGGGCGGCTGCGCGATGAAGTCGGTGCGGGTTTTGGCGGCGAAGGTGTCGCCCACAAAGCCCGAAACCCATGCCAGATAATCGGATGTGGATGTCTGCAACGGATATTGGTTGCTGTCGTTTTTCGTGCCGAAGGTCAGGGTGACGGTTTCCGCCGCGCCCGATTCCCCCTGCACGGTGACGGTCACCACTGCCGACGGGTCATCCATCCCCGGCGCGGGGTCGG
>JAJRSQ010000319.1 GCA_024278725.1 Chloroflexota bacterium | reverse complement strand
GTTTTGCGCGAGCACCATATATGTTTTCGGGGAATCGAAGCCCAGCAAATCGGGGGCGATGGGGGCGAGCGCCAACCCCAGCTTCAGCAGGGGTAATCCCAAATCAAGCCGATTCACCTGTTTCGCCAAACGGGGCGACAGCGTTGCCGCATCAACGTTGGCGCGATACGCCAGCGCGACATCCACCTTTTCCGCCGCCTGCGCAAACGCATCCGGATTTTGAGCGATGGCGTCCATCGTCGCCGCCAAAATATCGTCGGGGCTGCCCGTCCGGTTGAGCATCAGCGGGATGACGGGCGACATCGCCGCCATCACCGTATCCCCCGCATCCGCCAGCGTCACCCCCATCGGCAGCAATTCCGGCACCGCGGCAATATCCCCGCCGATGTTGGGCAATCCGCGCAAACCGCGCATCAGCCCGTAAAAAGGGGAAAGTCTCGCATCCAACGCCGCCAAATCGGTGTAAGTTTGATGCACCAACGGCGGCAAATCGGCGGCACGGGCGGCGGGGTCGGCGGCGATTGCCTTCGCCTGCGACAGGTCGGTCAGCAGGGCGCGGGCGGTCAAGCCGATGCGCACCGGCGGCACGAGCAACGCAATTAAAATGACCGCAACAATAGCCCACAGTCGGCGTTTTGGGGTGAAGAAAGTTTTCAGCGATTGCAAAGGAGACTCCATTTTACAGACTGCTCACTATTATAGACGCGGCAGAGCGGGCGTGGATATGGCTTCTGCTGCACAAAGATGGTATCAATTTCAGCGAGATGGGTCAAATTGGGGTCGCGGCGGCGCAAATCGGCGCGATGCCACGCGAAGGCAGCCAAACGGGTGTCCACCACCGTCACATCGGGGCGTTTGCCCAGCGCGAAACGGGCGTACCACAGCGCGAAAGTGGTGCGGTCGGTATCGGTCAGCAATACCGCATCCGGCGGCGCGTCCGCCAGCACCGATTGCCAAAATTGTTCGGCGGCAGTGTCATGGCGTAAATCGGCAGATTTCCAATTCACGCCCACGCCCGCCAATAAAACAACCCCGACGACGGCAATGGTCAAACCGTGCCCACGCGAAGGAACATCCGCCAGCAGTTGCACCATCCCCCACCCCACCGCGATGCTCATTGCCAAAACGACGGGCAACAAATAGATGAACGAATCGGCGGTGGCATATCCCAGCGCAGCAACCGAATACCCGCCCACGGATAGCCCCGCCGCCAGCGTCAGCGCCCGGTTTTGCCGCCACAACCGCCATCCCCCCAACCCTGCCAGCGCCAGCGGCACGATGCCGGAGCTGATGAAATAGCGCGCCAGCGCGGGGATGCGGCGCGCCAGCGATTCAATCGGCGCGGAAAAGAGATAGCCGCGATAAATTTGCCCGCTCACCAGCGCCCAAAACCCGCCGAGGGTGTCCGGTTCACCCCAAGTGATGGCGCCCTGCCCGGCTCGGAGGGGGAGATACAAAAAGATGCCCATCCCCAGCAGAAAACCGAGGCATGCGTTTCGGGTTTCAAGTTTCAGGTTTCGGGCTGACCGCTGACCGCTGACCGCTGACCGCCGGCGGCTAACCGCCAAAAGCCGATAAACGATCACCGGCAACCAGAAAATTGCCGTCAGATGCGTGCCCAACGCCAACCCGAAAACCAACCCCACCGCGAAAAAATTTCGTCCCCCCTGCCCTGCCCGGCTGAGCAGCCACAGGAGTAAACCCACAAAAAACAGATTCACGCCGTAGACTTCGGCGATGATGGCTTGCCCCCAAACAAGCGGTGTCAGTGCAAACGCCCACGCACCGATGACACCGGCATCGCGATTGCCCGTGCGGTCGGCGATGATGCGGTATACCCAAAATGCCGCGCCCGCCGTCGCCAGCGCGGAGAGCAGGTTGAATCGCCATGCCGGCGTGCCGAACGGCAATCGGCTGACGAGCCAGCCCAGCAGGGTGTAGGTCGGATATCCCGACGGGTGCGGCACTCCGAGCGTCACCGCCGCGGTGATGAGGTCGCCGCCGTCAGCGCCGTTGTGCGCCCACGTCAGTCCGGGGGGCATGGTGAACAGGTAGACGGTCAACGGAATGATGAGGGCGGCAATCGGCGCGATATATTCTTTTCTAAAGCCAACCATTTTCCTTTGCATTTATACCTTTTACCGCTACAATATCTGTAAATCTACCTGTCCCTGAAATAAATTTCGGGGCTGAAAGCCGAAGCCGACTTAAGTCGGCTTGAATTTTGAGCCTGAACTTCAGTTCAAGGCGATGCAGGCACGCAAAATCACCGAAATTTGATATACTCCGGCAACCGTCAACTCGCCCTAAAATTGCACTCTTTTCACCATAATTTCAATCGTTTTATGCCGTCAAATATCAAACTGCGTAACATAAGTTAATCAGCTGTCGTCGGGCAACTCCCCGCGAACAACAACAATACAAAACTTATGGTTTCTAAAAAAAATACTTCCGCACAACAGAATAATCAGGAACAGACCGACGAAACGATGCGCCCTGAATATGACTTTAGTAGCGGCAAACGGGGCAAACACCACAAAGATTATCACACCGGACACCAAGTCAAAATTCACCGGTCCGATGGTAGCGTCATTATTCAGAATTTTACTTTGGAAGAAGGCGTCATCTATCTGGAACCGGACGTGAAAACATATTTCCCGGATTCGGAGTCGGTAAACCGAGCATTGCGCGGTTTGATTGCCCTTGTACCCAAAAAATAGCTCCAATACTCATTTCAACCGCCCCGATACCGTCAGCTTCAGCCACCCCCAGGCGAACCCCGCCCCCAGCGATACCGCCCGCGCGACGAGCATCCACGGGGCAACCCACAGCACCGCGCGGTCGCGCCGCCAAATTTTGCGGTAGAACGGCGCGCCGCTGAACACCAGCGCGAGCCAGCTCGCCAGTGATGCCGCCGCCAACCACCCCCGCCGAAACAAAATCGCCGGCGCGAGCAACCCGCATCCCAGGGCGGCGAAACCCATCTGCAATTTCAGCACTTGCGGCGTGTGCGAATCGCGCGCCAATTTGTCGGGGTGGCGGCGCACCACCAAATTTTTCCAGTACCCGATAAAGAATTTACGGCGCAAATAATCCATCAGCGCAGGGTCGTGCCGGTGGAAAACCACCGCATTCGGCACAAAAACCAGCCGGTAACCCGCTTCCGCCAGCCGGAACGAAAATTCCTGGTCTTCCACCGACGCGCCGGGAAAAGTTGTGTCGAATCCGCCCATCGCCAGAAAAATATCGCGGCGATACGCGGCGGAATAGGTATCCACAAAATCAATCTGAGGCAACCGCGCCATCCCGTCGTATTTATCCTGATATTCCTGCTGAACGAATCGCGGGGTGAACCCGGATTGTTCCGTTTCATAAACACCTTTCGCCCCCGCCACCGCCGGGTCGGCAAAAGGGGCGACCATCTGCGCCACCCAATTCGGGGCGGGGACACAATCGCTGTCGGTGAAGAGCAGAATCTTGCTCCGCGCCGCCGCCGCGCCGAGATTCCGCGCCGCCGCCGCCCCCGCATTTCCCTGCCGAATCACCCGCGCGCCCGCCGCTTCAGCGCGCTGAGTCGTGTCATCCGCCGAACCGTCATCCACCACAATGATTTCATAGCGGTTGGACGGGATGGTCTGGGTTTTCAACGCCCGCACACACGCCGAAATGGTATCGGCGGCATTGTATGCCGGAATGATGATGGAATATTCGGGGATTGGAGATTGGTTATCGGTCATTGGATATTTGTTTCCCGTTCACACGAAAACTCAACAGCACGGCGAGGGCGATGGGGGGGATGAACACCGCTAAATGTAAAATCAACCCGTAACTGAACGCGACATCGTACCCCACCCCGAAGAGCGCCAGCACCACCACCACCAGCCCCTCGAACACGCCGATGCGCCCCGGCAGCGATGGCACCGCCACGCCCACCTGCAACACAATCAGCAACAGCACCGCCGGAATGCCCCCCAGCGGCACATCCACCGCACGGAAAACCGCCACATTGATGAGCGCGCCCGCGCCCCACGTCGCCAGCGACCAAAACGCCGCCATTGCAATCGGGCGCGGATGGCGCATGCCCGAAAACCCGTCGAGCGCATTTTCCACCATTTTTCGCCCCCGCCGGTAAATTGAGGGAAAGAACCGCGTCCCCCAACGGTCAACCACCGCGAGCAGATTTTGCCGTCGCCACAG
>JAJRSQ010000318.1 GCA_024278725.1 Chloroflexota bacterium | reverse complement strand
TGAAAGAACGTCGGAGGCGTCAAAACCGGCTTTTGCTCGCCGCAGCGGCATTTTTCGCCGTGGTGGTGCTGGGGAGTTGCAGTTTATACTACTACGTCACAGAAATCGCCGATATTTATTCTCTGCTCCCGCAATTGGCGCAAGAAAAACTAACCGAAAAAGCGGGCAAACCCAAACAAGGGGTTTCGGAAATTCGATTTCAAGGTTTCCCCGCCAGCCGCGCCACCATCCACTGGACGGCAGACAACAACACAGCCACCTGTCAGGGTGGCACGGTCGGCTTGAAAATAGATTTTAACAACGGTGACGAACCGCAACTATACAGCAATCGGAATTGCAGCGAAAAATCCTGCACCTTCGAGAAAGACCTCACGCCCGGCGCCATCACCAATGTCACCGTAACCTATTTATGCGGCAAAGATGCGGTCATCACCCTGCATAAATAGCAGAAATTTTCTGATACCTGTTTAGCGCGAAGAAGGTTATTATGAACGCAAAATTCCAAACTCTGGTTGAACATCTGTATGTGGTTGACGGTATGCTGGAACGTCTGCCGCACAATCAAACCGCTATTCCTGTGCCGCAAACCAACCACCGGCATCTGGGGGCGCTGTTTGTGCTGGCGGAAGCGCAAGGACAGTTGAACAACTCCGACCTGATTGAGAAGCGGCTCACCATTCTGGTGCGCGATACCTTCTACGGCTCACACGGGGGCATCACCGCCGGATTGCGCCGTGCGATGGACACCGCCAACCAATGGCTGTTTCAATATAACGCCACCAAAGACGATGCCCATAAAATCGTCGCCGGCATCGCCGCCGTGGTGTTGCATGAAGACGACCTTTTCATCGCGCAGGCAGGACCCGCCGCCGTGTTCACTCGCTTCAGCGGCTATGTGACCCGCTACCCGGAAAATTCCACATGGCTGGAACCGGTGGCGAACCCGCTGGCGGGACCCAGCCCGGCGCTGGGAATGAGCTACGCCATTGACCCGTACATCACCCATCTGCAAGTGACCGGCAACGATGTGGTGACGCTGGTTGACGGGCGTTTGGGGAAAAATCTGTCGAAGGAAAAAGCGGCGCACATTTTAGCCGCCGATGACATCAAACAAATCGGGCAAAAGCTGGTGAAGGGGACGCAATTACAGCACGGCTCGGCGATGGTGATTCAAATTGTGGGCGAGTCTGCGACGGCGACGACAGCCGCCGCGTCCGCTCCGAAACGCCCCGCCACCCCGAACCGCGGCGGGCGCAGCAAAGGGGGCTTCAACTTCGCGCTGCCCACTTCGATGCCCACCGCGCACACCCGCCAGCCCGCCGGTGCGGCGACAATGCGGCGCAAACAGTTCCCCATTTCGCTCCCTTCATTGCCGGAGTTGCCCCCCATGCCCGATATTCCGTTCAGCGAAATTTGGCAAAATGTCAGCGGAGCGGTCATCGGCGGGGTCAAATTTTTGGGGACGGGATTGCACACGCTATTGCGGCTCATGCTCCCCAGCGAAGGGACGGATGCCGGGTTCGACGATGCCCCGTCTGCCCGCCGGGCTTCACACAACGCCCTGAAAATCGTCGCCATCGCGCTTCCCCTGCTGGTCATCGCCATCGCCGTGGGGCGATATTTGTATCAGGATTATCATCAAACGCAGGCGTACCTCACCACAGTGGCGGAAGCTTCGGACAAATATAACGCCGCCGTCGCCATGCCCCCGGAACAGGCGCGCCGATTGCTGGATGAAGCGACCATCCTCACACAGCAAGCCGGCGCCATCAAACCGGAACACCCGGAAGTGGACGATTTATCGGAGAAGATTTCAACCCGGCAGGACACCATCAACAATGTGAAATATATGTACCATTTGCCCGCGTTGCAGACGTTCAGCGAAAATGCCCGGCTCAAACAAGTCATTCAGACGGGCTCGCAAATCTTCGTGCTGGATGAAACCACCGGCGCGGTATATTTGAACGAATTAGCTCCGCTGGGGGACAGTTTTGTGTCGGAAGGGACGGTGATTGCCCAGCAAGCGCAGCAGGTGCAGGATGTCATCATCGGGCAGGTTTTGGGCATGACATGGATCCCCACCGCCGGAAATCATACCCGCAGTTCGCTGGTGATTGTCGCCCGCAACGGGTTGTTTGAATTCGACACTCGCCTCGGCGCGGTGGAAAAGAGTAACATTTACAGCGTTGACCAATGGCAGAACCCGGTGGCGTTCGGGAGTTTTTACGGGAATTTCTACGTGCTGGATAGCGGCGCGAATCAGATTTATCGCTATTTGCCCACCGATGACGGCTATTCCGCCCCGCCGGACAACTATTTCCCGGACGGCACGGAAATCAATTTAGCGGGCGCGGTTGATATGGCGATTGATACGAATATTTACGTGCTGTATCAGGACGGGCGCATCGCCAAGTTTCTGAGCGGCGAGCCGGTGGTCGGATTCAAATTGACGGGGCTTGATGTCCCCTTCAAAAATCCCACCGCGATTTTCACCCTGCCGGACACGGTGAATTATCTGTATGTCGCTGACGCGGGCAATCAGCGCATCGTCAAATTGACCAAAGACGGGAGTTTTGTGGCGCAGTATAAACCCAAAAATGATGAAGGCATCACCTTTGATGACTTACGCGGTTTATATGTTAACGAGGAGGAAGGAAAGATATACCTGCTCAACGGCACAACACTGTACGCCCCCAACCTCATCAACGAATAACGGGACAGGAGACCTCTATGCGATTAGGCTTGACAATTGGCTATTCCGGCGCGAGCATTCATCTGCCGATGGACTTGGTTCAGGAAGCGGACAGATTGGGCTATTATGCGGTGTGGACATCGGAAGCATACGGCTCGGATGCGGTGACGCCGCTGGCGTGGATGGGCGCGCAAACGAAAAACATCCATCTGGGGACTGCCATCATGCAGATTCCCGCCCGCACCCCCGCGATGACCGCCATGACGGCGATGACACTCGACCAACTTTCCGGCGGGCGTTTTCTGCTGGGGTTGGGGATGTCGGGTCCGCAGGTGGTGGAAGGCTGGCACGGTAAATCGTACCGTTATCCGTTGGGGCAAACGCGGGAATACATCGCCATTCTGCGGCAGATTTTCGCGCGGGAACACCCCGCCACGCTGGACGGAAAACATTTTCAACTGCCATACCGGGGGGAGGATGCCACCGGACTGGGCAAACCGCTGAAAAGCATTCTGCACGGGCGCGCCGATTTGCCCATCTATCTGGCGGCAATCGGTCCCAAAAACGTGCAACTCGCCGCGGAAATCGCCGACGGGTGGCTGCCGATTTTCTTCTCCCCGCGCCATTACGCGGAGAGTTACCGCAGCGCCGTGGACGCGGGACTGGCGAAAGCGGGAAAATCGGCGGAGAATTTCGACATTGCGCCGTCCGTATCGGTGATTTTGGGGCAGGATGTGGATGCGTGCCGCAATTTCGTCAAGCCGGTGCTGGCACTTTATATCGGCGGGATGGGAGCGCGGCAGAAGAATTTTTACTTCAATCTGGCGTCCCGTTTCGGGTACGAAGCCGAAGCCATCCGCGTGCAAGACCTGTTTCTGGCGGGGAAGAAGCATGAAGCCGCCGCCGCCATCCCCGATGCGCTGGTGGATGATGTCGCGCTGTGCGGTCCCGCCGAGCGCATCAAAGACCGGCTGGCAATATGGAAAGATTCCCCCGCCACCACCCTGAACATCATGACCTTCACCATTGACGCGGTGCGATTAATGGCAGAACTGGTTTTGTAGCCCGCGCCATCACTCAATCCCCACCACCGGCGCATTCATCGCCTCGGTGAGATAAGCGTGCGCCATGTGCGGCGTGTTATGGGCGAAGCCCACCCGCCCCGCATGGTCGAGCACAATCAGCCCGCCCAAACCGCCAACACGGTCGCCGAGCATGCTGATGGCTGCCTGTGCCGCCGCCGGCGCATACAGCCGCGAGCAGAAATCGGCGGCGACGCGCGCCAACTGAATGCGGATGATGCTTTCGCCGTGCCCGGTGGTGGATACGCCCCCCAGCGCGTTATCCGCGAAATAGCCGCAACCGGGCAACGGGCTATCGCCCACCCGCCCGACGGGCTTGTACAAAGTGCCGCCGGTGGATGTCCCCGCGACGATATTCCCCATTCTGTCCAATGCCACCGCGCCGACCGTCCCCGGTTTTGCGCCGCGCACAATCTCCCCGAATTCATCACCGGCGGTGGGCGTCTCTTTTTTCGCCAGTTTCCAGCGTTCCACTTCCCGTTCCACAACCAATTTTTTAGGGTCGCACAATTCAAAACCGTGCGCGGCGGCATACGCATCCGCGCCGGGACCCACCATCATATTATGCGCACTGGTGAGCAAATGCCGCGCCACCCGAATGGGGTTTTGCAATCGTTCCACCGCCGCCAGCGCTCCCACTTGGAGGGTACTGCCATCCATCACCCCCGCATCGAGCTGCACCACCCCGGCGCGGTTCAAATGCGAGCCGATACCCGCATCGAAAATAGGGTCATCTTCCATCATCACAATGGCGCGCTCAATCGCATCGAGCGCAGTGCCGCCGTTGCGCAGCACGTCGTAACCCGCCATCATCGCCGCGCGACAGCCATCCATATGCGCCTGATGGTCTTCCGCGGGAATATCCCACGCCCCCCCGTGAACAATAATTGCAATCGTCATCAATTTATCCTTTCGATAAAATAGTTTTCGGTTATCGGTTTTCAGATGTCAGTTGCCGCCGCAATTCCCGGTTGAGCGGGTCGGCGAAAGGTGGTTTGGCGGGTATGAAAAAATCGGCGAAAAATGGATTCTCTTTCACCACCGTTCGGGCGAACCGTTTCACCAGCCGTTTCCGCGCCGCGAACCAATCTTTCATCGCCAAGCCATAGCGGTACATCTGCACATACTGCCCCGCCGAAGTATCCCACGAGGCGTCGGTGGCGACCGCAGCTTTCACCAGCTCCCAATGGCGGTCGCGGGTTTGGCGATAGGTGTCAATGGCTTGCTTCACCGTCCGCAAAAATGCCGCCGCTTCGCCTTCCCGGTCACTCACGTCGAGCCAATCATACAGATACCCGCAATGCCGAATTTTGCTCAAGCCGCCGGTGTGCCGGGCGATGGGCACGGTTCCCAGCAACGCCGCTTCGTAATCCACCAAGCCGCACGGCTCAAACCGCGAGGGGATGAGGGTGAAATCGCCGCCCGCCAAAATCAGCCGGGAGAGCGGCAGGTTGAAAGCATTGTTGAAATACACCCGGTCGGGATGCCGTTGCGCCAGCGCGAAAAACATCGCTTCAGTGGCTTTGCCTTCGGGGTCGCCTTCCGGCGCGGAAGCCAGAATGATGAACTTGGTATGGGCATCATATGCCAGCACCCGCTCGATGATGTCTCCCACCAGCCCCAAATTTTTCTGCGCCACCAGCCGCCCCACAGCCGTCATCAAAATCGGGTTCTGCTGGGGTTCGCTGCCAAACGCCTCTAAATGGAGCAGACGTTTCAATTCGGATTTGGCGTGCAGATGTTCGCCATCGAAGTTGTGGTCGCGGTTGAGCATCGCGTGCTGCACCATCGGGTTGTCGAACAGCGGCTTGCCGTATTTTTGATTTTTCTGCATTTCCTGCAACACGGCGGCTTTCAACGCCGGCAAATTTTCGGGGCGATTGCGCGCGCTCAACCCGTTGGTGATGCCCGCCACCGGCAGTTTTTCAAATTCAACCAATCCCTGATTCGGCACAAAAACGTCCCCGACGGGTGCGCCCCCTTTTTGCGCCCGCGCCGCCGCCCACAGCTCGTCGCGGCTCATGCGCAATTCGGCGGCATAGCCCCACGTGCCCGCCAAATCGCCGCTGACGGTGGTGATTTTCCCACCCGTTTCGTGGGTTTTCAACATCACCGCTTTCATAAAATTCAGATGGTCGAAATGGTCGAAATAGGTGTGGAAGAGTTTTGCGCCATCCAAGCCGATGCTGTCCAGCAATTCATAACCGTGCCCATGCACCGGGAATCGCCCCTGATAAGTGGCATTGTGAATGGTGAAATGATGCGGCACGCGCGCCAGAAAAACATCGCCCAGATAAAACGGCACCAACCCCACGTGATAATCATGGCTGTGAACGGTATCGAAATTCCCCTGCCGGATATATCCCGCCATCGCCTGCGCCACAGTGGCGTACAATCGCAGCGCCACCGCCGGGTCATCGGGATAAATTGCGCCGGGCGTCGTCCAATTCAGCTGATAATCGTCCCAAAAATAGACAACCGTCTGCCCATCGGGAAAGGTGTGCCGGAAGACGGTGAAATCGAAGGTGTGCCCGTCCAGCGTCACCGGCACGCGGATGCCGGTATCGGTCAGTTTTGTTTTGTCGTAAAAGGCGAAACAGGGCGAAAGAATTTCCACCTCCAGCGCGATGTCCTGTTTGGCGGCGGCTTTGACCAGTTCGGGGGGGAGTTCTTCCACAATCACCCCCAACCCGCCGACTTTTGCGCCCAGCCCGCTGCGCACGCGCCCAATTTCCCACGCGGGCATAGCGATACGGAGGGTTTTTGGCTCAAGGTTTTTGGTTTTTGGTTTCACGTTTCACGTCCAATGTTCAAGGTATCAGGGTTGCAGGGTTGCAAGGTTTCAGGGTTGCAAGGTTGCGTAATTTCACGCCTCACGCATCACGTTTCACGCCTCACGCACCAGCCGCTCACGGTGTTCCGCCAACTGCGCCAGCATGCGGTCGCGGTCTTTGGGGTAGGTGAAATAAAATGCGGTGAACACAATCCCGCAGATAATCCACGGGAAGGGGATTGTCCACAGCAGTGCCGCCGTCAGTCCGATGCGGTCAGCCAGTTGTCCGGCAATCAGCCCCGCGAACGCCGACAGTCCGCCTTCGATGACATTGACCATGCTGAAGGCGCTGCTCCGCATTTCCGGCGCGATGACCGCCGCCATCATCGGGTTTTTCGCCCCTGTGCCGGGCCAGCCAATCATAAACGCCGTGAAAAACGCCAGCCCGAACAATTGCCAGAAAGTCAGATTCGCCCCCTGCGAAAAGAGGATGTACGTCAGCGGCACGCCGGAGAATACCGAAAACTGTCCGATAACCGTCCGCCCGTAGTCCGGATTAATCTGCTCCGCCCAATCGCCAATATAGCCGCCCATCAAATTGCTAATCGCCGTCCCCACCACAATACCGGCAAAAACCAGCGGCGCGCTACCGGTGGGATTGCTGAAATCCACATCGTTCCGGTAGCCGAGTTCACGCACCAGCCAGTTTATCATGAAAAAGCTCATCACCACCCACGGCATCGTGCCGGTGACACCCTGCGCAATCGCCGCCCAGATGGTCGGCACTTTGAGGGTTTTGAACATATCCGCCACGTTGATGGCGAACTGTTTTTCATTCTCATGGGTGATGACGTCCGCCAGCGCCGCCTCCGACGCGCCGCGCGGCGGTTCTTCCACCAGCCACCAGATGATACCCCCGGTGAGCACGCTGAACAACCCCAGCCCGATGAATCCCCAGCGCCACAGTTCCACGCTGGCGACAAATCCGAGCGCCACCACCCCGATGACCACGCCGACCAGCCCGGCGGCGTAAATAATCCCATTCGCCATCCCCCGTTTTTCGGACGGAAAATGGTCGCTGAGCAGGGAGAAGCTGGCGGGCATCAGACAGCCCAATCCCAACCCACTGATGACCCGCACCGTCAGAATGCTGCCGAAATTCGGCAGAAACCCGATGACCAGCGTCCACAATCCCCACACCCCCGTGCCGAAAATGAGCACCTTTTTGCGGCTCCATCGGTCGGCGGCATAGCCCCAAAAAGGCGCGCTGAGCATCTGGGAGATGGTGCGCAGGGTGGTCATCAAGCCCAATTGGGTAAAACTCAGGTTAAAGACCGTCTGCAAAATTGGCGAAAGCACCGACATCGCCTGCTCCTCGCCCCGGTCAACAAAAAAGCCGAAGCCGAGCGCCAGCAGGGTTGGTCCGCTGCGGCGGGGTTTGTTCGATTGGGCAGAATGGGCAGATGATTCCATAAATATTCCCCAAAGTTTCACGCAAAACCGTATAACCGCAAAAAATTTGGGAACTCGGCATCTTTGCGTGAGCTAAAATTCCACACATCTCAATTATGTCAGCATAAAGAATTGTAATCGAGTTGGGGAAGCGGGTCAAAATTCAGTGGCGGGACAACAACGACGCGCGGCTTTTCAAAATTACGCCATTTGTGATAGACTCTGCCACTGCCCAACGGGCAATTTTTATGATGGAGTCCACTCAATGCGCAACTATCGCAAATTCTTTTTTCTATTATTGATACCCACCCTGTTGGCGTGCGGATTGTTACAGCCCAAAGCCACCGAAGTCATCACCCTGCCGACACGCACCCCGCTGCCCACCTTCACCCCGACCCTGCCGCCGCAACCCGTGGCAGACATCGCCGAAGCCGCCGACCCCGCCGCGCAACCCGCCGCGGAACAGCCGCAACCCGCCCAACCCGAACCGACCGCCACCGTCGCCCCCCTCCCCACCGATACCCCCGCGCCGGTTCCCACCGACACCCCCGCGCCGCCCACCGCGACCCCCGTCCCGCCGACACACACCCCTGTGCCGCCGAAACCCGTCGCACCGACCAACACCCCCGTCCCGCCCACGCCCGCCGGTCCCGTGGTGGGGCAGTTCGGCGTGTCCGGCAAAGTTGTCGCGCGGGATAAAACCACCTTCGCCGTGGGGGAAAAGGCATTTTTCACCTACACCGCCACCAACCACACCGACAATCCGGTTTCGTTCCAACTGTTGGGCATCAAAGGGAGTGACGGCACATGGAACACCAGTTGGGTCACGCCCGATACCATCCCTCCCAACGGAATTTTCCAACACGATGACGGATTGGTTTTCAACACGCCCGGCACATATCAGGTCTTCCTATCCATCTGTTACGGTAATTGTGATGGGGATGGCGCACTCTGGGAAGAATACCGCGACGGTGCGGCAACCATCACCGTGCAATAAATTTTTCATGGATAAAAAACTTTCACTTTCGCCGGAAGTTTTACTGGTTGGATACAGCCAGGGTTATTTCCCGATGGTGGACGATGAGGATGGGACGCTCTATTGGTACAATCCCGACCCGCGCGCCATCATCCCGCTGGATGAGCATTTTCACGTGCCGAAACGTTTGGCGCGCACCATCCGGCGCGGGAAATTCGAGGTGCGGGTGGATACCGCGTTCCGGCAAGTGATGGCGGCGTGCGCCGCCCCGGACATCGGGCGCGAGCGGACGTGGATTAATGACGAAATGATCGCCGCCTACACCGAGCTCCACCGGCTGGGATTCGCGCACAGCGTCGAATGCTGGGTCGAGGGCGAATTGGTCGGTGGATTGTATGGCGTGGCGCTGCGCGGGTTGTTCGCCGGAGAGAGCATGTTCAGCCGGATGCGTGACGCCAGCAAAGTCGCGCTGGTGCATCTGGTGGCGCGGTTGCGCGCGGGCGGATTCGTGCTGCTGGACACCCAATTCATCACCCCGCATCTGGCGAAATTCGGCGCGGTGGAAATCCCGAAAGATATTTATTTGCAGGAATTATCGTTCGCTATGACGGTGGAATCGCATTTTTGAGTGCGGAATTGGCATTCTGGAAAATCATCGGCTATAATAAATTATGTTTTGTCGCTTAAAAGGCAAAACTCTGAAAACCAAATGAGGAGACATTTCAATGAGTCGTTTTGAAGAATTAAAAGCAATGGTCGAAGCAATGGAAGATGACTTCCAAAAATTCTACGACAAAGGCAACAAAGCTGCCGGAACCCGCGTGCGCAAAAGCATGTTGGAACTGAAAAACAAAGCGCAGGAAATCCGCGTAGAAGTACAGGAGCTGAAAAACAAAGCGTAGGTTTTTTTCAGGCAAAAAAGGCGATGGAAATTTCTCCGTCGCCTTTTTTTATTTGCCCGTCACATCCGCCTGCCCGCCTGAATGTCGCCCGCGGTCAAACCCTCGGCGAAGAATGCCCACAGCCCGAGCAACGCTTCCGGCAACGCCTGCGAGATATGCACCAGCACCACCGCCGCCGCCACCACCGCTTTCTGCTCATCCGTCACCAACGGCGCGCCGATGAGTTGAAAGCTGATTGCCAGTGTGAGATACCCCGCCCCCTCAAACAGCCCGACGCCGCCCGGCGCGCCGGGGATGGTCAACCCGAAAGCGAGCATCGGCAGCAGCAACACCGCCGCAAAAAAGGGTACCGGCGCGTGAAAATCAAACGCCAGCAGCACGGAGTAGAATGACAGCGGAATGAACGCCCATGTCGCCAGCGAGAGAATCGTCACCATGAAAAGTTGTTTCCCGTCCCGCAGCGATTCCAGCCCACCGGCGAATGCCGCCATCAGCGTCAGCACCTTTTCCGCCAGCGCGGCGGGCAACAGCCGCCCAACCAGCGCCTCGAACCAGTGGCGGCGCGTCAGAAAAAAGAC
>JAJRSQ010000317.1 GCA_024278725.1 Chloroflexota bacterium | reverse complement strand
AAGGTAAAGCATTATTGTCTATGCGTGCCAAAATTTTTTGCCAATTCACAGATTCACAAGTTCCAGTTGGCGACGGGCGAGGCTCTGAAGTGCCCGCTTTCGATGTCTCGCTTGGCGATATTGAGATAGCGGCGGGTCATTGTCATATCGCTGTGACCGAGGATGTGCTGGAGGGTGAAGGGGTCGCCGCCGTTGCGAAGGTAGGTGATAGCGAAGGTGTGCCGGAAACGGTGCGGGTGGACGTGTGGGACGTCAGCACGTTTGCCGAGGCGGGGCATCAGTTTGTTGAGGGCGTTTTTGTTCAATGGAAATTCTTTTTTTGAGGTGAAGAGATGGTCAACCGGTTCTTTGTGCTCTCTGGTGGTGAGGTATTTCCAGATGGATTTACAGGTGCGGGCGGAGAGGGGGACAACTCTGTCTTTGTCTCCCTTGCCTTCAACGATTTTGATTTTGCGATTGCGTAAATCGACGTGTTTGAGTTGGACGCTGCACAGTTCCGACGAGCGCATTCCGGTGTCGAGCAGGGTGAGGATGATGGCTTCGTTGCGCTCCGGGTTGGGGAGGGCGTGGTTGCCGGGTTCGATTTGGCGGGGTCGCCGGTAAGCCGAGGAGCGCTTGCAGGATGCCAAGAGTAGTTTGATGTCTTGCTCGGTGAAGGGGTCGATGGTGCGTTGGGCGGGCTTGGGTTTGGCAACTTTGCGGAGGATGTTTTCTTCAACGATGTTTTCTTTCAACATCCACGTCCATAGGGCGCTTAATGAGATATGATAATTGAGCCGCGTTTTTTTGGAAAGATGCGTGTTGTCGAGCAGGAAGGCTTCGATGTGGTGGTGGGTGATTTCAGCGACGGGCAGGTAGAGTTGCAAGAATCGTCGGAATTTGTTGTAGGTGTTGGTGTAGTCGCGGATGGTGTTGGGAGAGAGTCCGCGTGCTTCTGCGAAGAAGTAGTAGCCTTCTATGGCTTGTGAAAAGGTAATTTGCCCCATTTTTGCCTCCGGATGCAAGTGTCGAACTGTGTGTACGGTGGCGAACACACGGTTCATATAATTTTGCATTTAGGTTTGATAATTTTGGGTGGATGGCTTTTTTTTGAGGCGATGTGTCCACACGGTTAGCGGAGATACTGAACCGTGTGGACGATGGTTATGGGGTTGTGAATTTTTGTGGACCCTGCTGGATTCGAACCAGCGACCGACCGGTTATGAGCCGGTTGCTCTAACCGCTGAGCTAAGGGTCCCCTTGATATGATTTGCGGGGAAAAGAGCGGGCGACGGGGATCGAACCCGTATATTTAGCTTGGAAGGCTAATGTTCTACCATTGAACTACGCCCGCGTATGGTTGACTGGTCGGGGTGATTGGATTCGAACCAACGACCTCTGCGTCCCAAACGCAGCGCTCTAACCGGGCTGAGCTACACCCCGCAAATGCAGAGCAGATTATAGCGCAAGGGCGCAATTTTTCAAAATTTCGCCGGTGCATGCAAGCGATTAATTCCCCCAGCTCAACTGTTGCTGCAACCAGTCGGGATGCTCGCTTCCCCAGTCGGCTACTTTTTGCGGCGACGGCTCATCCGCCGAAAAATCAAGCAGGTACACGCCCCAACTGCCCCCCGCATCCGAGACGAATGCCAATTGCGTGCCGTCCGCCGACCACTGGGGCAACCCTTCGTTGGCGGGGGTGGCAACCAGCGGCAAGGCGCTGTTCGTTTCCGTGTCCCACACAAAAATATCCCAATTCCCCCGCCGGGTGGTCATAAATGCGACCGTGCCATCCGCGGCGATTGCCGGGCTGCGGTCGCTGTCATCATCCGTGAGCCGCACCGCTTCGCCCCCGGCAAAGGGAAGCCGATAAATGCCCGGATTGTTCCCCTGCGGGTCGGTTCCCTGATAAAAAATAGCGTTATCCGTCGGGGAAAGCGCGGGTGTCCGCCCCGCCGAGCGCATTTGCGCCTCACTTTTCCCATCGGCGAAGGTGGTGTAGATGCGCCAGCGGCGGTCGCCCTCACGCCGGGAGGCAAAGACAAATTCCGCATCGGACGCGCCCCACCGAGGCAACTCATCCTCCGCAAAGGTTGATACGCGAATATCTTCCTTCGTGTTCAGATTGAAATTGTGCAACCCTTCGCTATTGGGGGCTAAACTGTGATACAGCAGGATGCCGTTTCGCACGGACGGTTGCAATCCGCCGCTGAGCGTGACGGTTTCAACGCCGGTGCTCAAATCGTGGCGGATGATTTCCCACCGGCTGTCGGCGGTATTGAAACGCCCGAAGTAGAGGATGCCCGTCCCCGCGTTGGTGATGATGGTGGTCGCTTCAATCGGCGCGGTGAGCGCTTCCGTGCCGGTGATGGCGGTGGTGAGCGTCGCGGTGGAGACGGGGGTCGCGGTGGTGAGTTTCGCCTGCGTGCTGCTTCGGCAGCGGAAGGCGGCATCACTGACGAGGGTTTGCAGTTCCTGTGAATCGCGCAATGTTTGCGCCGAAGCATACCGCGCTTGCGCCAAACACCATTCGCCCTGCGCCGCCAGTGCATCCCCATAATTGCGGTAAGTGTTGAAGAGCCGTTCGGGAACGTCGGCAAAATTCGGGTCGATGGTGTACAGTCGGTTCAACACCACCAGCGTATTTTCAAAGTCGGTGGGGTCAGCGGCATCCAAAGAGAGGTAGAGGGAAACTTTCTCCCATTCGCTTGTGACGGCGGGGTCGTTGGGGCGTTCTTCCAGCGCGGCATCAAAAGCATAGAGCGCACTTTGCAGGTCGCCGTCGGCTTCAAAGCGCAAGCCCAGCTCAAAATTGGCGTCATACAACGCCGCCGATACTTCGCCGGGTTGAAAGGTGGGGTCTACACTGCGCAACTGGTGGTACAGTTCAATGGCTTGCTGCCAATCACCTTGCAGGGTGAGCGTTTTCGCCTGCTCAAACAAATCGGCGGCGACATTGCGGCGCGGGGCAGAGGCGGGACGCGGTGTGGCGGTCGGCTCAACCTTCAACTGCGCCAGCATTTCACGCGCTTGGGTGTATCCCGGGTCAAGGGTGAGGATTTGATTCAACCCGGCGATGGCGAGTTCAATTTGGTTGTTGTCCGCGTATTGGACGGATTGTTCAAAAAGTT
>JAJRSQ010000316.1 GCA_024278725.1 Chloroflexota bacterium | reverse complement strand
CGATTGCCCAACAACCGCGCGGATGGGGTCAATTTCAGGCGCTGCGAGTCTGCTTCCAACAGACCCAGCGCCGTTAATTTTTCTATTTCCGCGCCGAAAATTGTATCCACCGCCACCCCGAACCGCGCCCGAAACGCCGCCCGCGTCACCCCCTCTTCGGTCAGGCGCAAACCCAGCATCATCGTTTCCCCCATCTCCAGCCGGCGGTCAATTGCTTCAAAATCCGCCATCCCGGGGCGCGGATGGCTTTCCGCGGGGACGGCATTCACCTGCGAAATATATTTTTCCACATTCCGCACCGTCCACCAGCGTTCGCCCGCCTCAAAACTGTGCGCGCCGGGACCCATCCCCAGATACGGCTCATTCCGCCAATAGGTCAGATTGTGGCGGCACGCAAAACCGGGCTTCGCCCAGTTTGAAATTTCATACTGCCGGTAACCCGCCTCGGCGAGCCGTGCATCCGCCAGCTCATACATATCGGCGGCGAGGTCGCCATCCGGCGGCGGCAACTCGCCCCGCGCCACCTGCGCCCGCAGCGCCGTGCCCCGCTCCAGCGTCAGGCTGTACAGTGAAATATGTTCCACATCCAGCGCGATGGTGTGCCGCAGGGTATTTTCCCACTGTGCAACCGACTGATTCGGCAGCCCGTAAATCAAATCCAAATTCAAATTGATGACGCCCGCTCGGCGCGCAGCGTTCACCGTTTCCCCGATGCTCTCCGCCGAGTGAATCCGACCGAGCATGGAAAGTTCCGCCGGGTTGAAACTTTGTGCGCCGAAACTGAGCCGGTTCACCCCCAGCGCCAGCAGCTCGCGCAGGCAGCCTTCGTCCACCGTGCCGGGGTTCGCCTCGCTGGTGATTTCCGCCTCGGGCAAAATCTCGAACGCCGCAAAACACGCCTGCAAAATATCCGCCAACTGCGGAATCGCCAGCACGGTGGGCGTCCCCCCGCCGATGAAAATCGTGCGCACGGGCGGGCGATGGCGGTGCGCCCCCATCAGCCGAATCTCGCGGCACAGCGCGGCGGTATATGCGTCGAAATTGGCTTCCATCCCGGCGAAGGTATTAAAATCGCAATAGCTGCATTTTTTACGGCAAAACGGCACGTGCAGGTAAAGGCTGTAGGGGTTCGGGTTCAAAGTTTCAAGTCCCATGTTTCAGGTTGCATGCTTCGTATGCCGTATTATGCCTCACAAAATACGAATCTCCAATCCCCAATCTCACTTTCTCCTCTGCGCACTTTCCCACTTTCACGCAGTGCGTTTTCACGTTTCACGCCACACGCTTTATAATGTATCTACAGCCTGAAAACGGAGGCGATATGCTCCTTGAAAATTTTCAATTCACGCAATCGAACATGCAGGATTACCTGACCTGCCCGCGCCGCTTCGACCTGCGCCACCGCCAGCATTTGCAGTGGCCCGCCGAGGAATCCGCGCCGGTGCAGGAAACGGAACGGCGGATGAAACTCGGCAGCGATTTTCACTGGCTGGCGCACCAGCACGCGCTCGGTATGCCCTTGCCCGCGCTGACCGCGCTCGCCGAAAATGACCCGTCGCCGGAACTGGGCGCGATGTGGCAAAATTATCTGGCGCATCGCCCCGCCGAACTTTCCGCCGATGGCGTGCGCCGCTTTCCCGAAGTGACGCTGGCGACCGAACTCGGCGGCTTCCGGCTGGCGGCGAAATTCGACCTGCTGGCGGCGCTCCCCGACGGGCGGGTGCTGATTGTGGATTGGAAAACCAACCTGCGCCGTCCCCGCGCCGACCGTCTGCGGGCGCGGGCGCAGAGCCGGGTATATCCCTTTGTGCTGGCGCGCGCCGCCGAAAGTCTGCTCGGCGTGCCGGTTGCGCCCGATGCCATCACCATGCTGTACTGGTTCACCGCCGCCCCTGCCGACCCCGAAACCATCCGCTACGATGAGGGGCAATTTGCGGCGGATGAAACTTTTTTGACGGACATCATCGCCCAAATTGCCGCCGCCGACGCTTTCCCGCTCACCGACGATGCGCGGGTGTGCCGTTTCTGCACTTTCCGCTCATTCTGCGAGCGGGGGGACGTGGCAGGTCCGCTCGATGAATTTGAGGACGATTTTTCATTCGATGACCTCGATTTGGATTGGGAACAGGTTTCGGAAATCGCGTTTTGATTCAATTATCAATGAGCAATGAACACTGAACAAAATTTTGCTCATTGATAATTACTCATTGATAATTGCTCATGAAATGGCACATTCCCCCCGAACCGAATATCCCCCCTGACCTGCGGGCGTGGGCGCAAAACGACCTGCTGGCGCGGTTGCTGGTTCAGCGCGGTATCCGCACGGTGGATGCCGCCCGCGCTTTCATCAACCCTGATGAATACCGCCCCGCGTCGCCGCTCGCCCTGCCCGATATGACTCTCGCGGTGCAGATACTCCATCCCGCCATTGACCAAAAATTACCCATTTTGGTGTGGGGCGATTTTGATGTGGACGGGCAGACCTCCACCGCGTTGTTGGTGGCTGTTTTGCGCCGGTTGGGCGCGGATGTGCGTTTCCACGTCCCCCACCGGCTCACCGAGGGGCACGGCATTCGCCCGGAAAATCTGGCGGCGGAACTTCGCACGGGGGTGAAACTCATCATCACCTGCGACACCGGCATTGACGCGCACGATGCGGTGGCGGCGGCGCACGCGGCGGGAGCGCAAATCATCATCACCGACCATCACGACCTGCCCGAAACCCTCCCCCCCGCCGATGCGGTCATCAACCCCAAACGCCTCCCCGCCGACCACCCCCTGCGCGAATTGCCGGGCGTCGGGGTGGCGTTCAAACTGGCGGAAGCGGTGGTTCAACACTTCAAAATGCAAAATGCAAAATGCAAAATGCAAACTTTGGAGACGGAGTCCCCTGAGCGCATTTTGGATTCTCTGCTCGATTTGGTGGCGCTGGGCATTGTGGCGGATGTGGCGGTGCAGACGGGCGACACCCGCTATCTGCTCCAACGGGGATTGGCAATGTTGCGCCGGGCGGAACGGCTCGGCGTGCGGGCGCTGTGCGAAATTGCCAATCTCCAGCCGGAAACCCTCACCGCCGAGCATATCGGCTTTTGGCTTGCGCCGCGACTGAACGCGCTGGGGCGGCTCGGCGATGCGGCGCAGGGGGTGGCGCTCCTCCTCACCGATGATTGGGGCAAGGCGCGCATTCTGGCGGCGCAGCTCGACGCGCTGAATGAACGGCGGAAAATGCTGGTAGACCGCACCACCGTGCAGGCGCTCAGTCTGCTGGCGGGAAATCCCCGGCTGGCGGCATATCACGCCATTGTTTTGGCGGCAAAAGACTGGCATCCCGGCGTGCTGGGGCTGGCATGCACGCGGCTGGCGGAACAATATCGCAAGCCGGTGATTCTGCTGACGCACGATGACGGCATGTTGCGCGGTTCGGCGCGGAGTGTGCCGGGATGCGACATTCACCGCGCCATCAAAACACAGGCGGCGCTGCTGGACACTTTCGGCGGGCATCCGATGGCGGCGGGGCTGGCGCTGAAACCGTCCCGACTGGACGAATTTCGGCAGGGGCTTTCGGATGCGCTGGCGGCGTGCGCGGCGCAACCGGCGGCGGAAACCACCATTGATGCGCTGGTGACTGTGCCGGAACTGAATGAATCGCTCCTCGCCACCATCGAACAGCTTGCCCCGTTCGGCGCGGGAAATCCCCCCGTGCGGCTCGGCGTGCCCGATGTGCGGGTGGCGCGGGCGACCTTCATCGGGCGGGCGCGGGCGCACCGGCGGCTCACCATCGCCGATGAAACCGGACATACCGCGCGCGTGCTGTGGTGGAACAGCGCGGAGACGCCCGTGCCGGAAGGGACTTTCGACCTCGCGCTCACCATCGCCCGCGATACGTTTCGCGGGGGGGATGCGGTGCAATTGGTGTGGCAGGATATGCGCCGCCGCACGCCGCCCCCCGTGCGCCCGAAACGGGAAATTGTGGATTTGCGGCAATCGGATGCGGTGCAGGAACTTTTTTCCGACCCCGAAGCCCTCTTTTGGAGCGGTGAAAATCTCCCCGGCGTAACCCGCTTGACCCGTCCGGCGCATCAATTGCCCGCCAAAACACTGGTGATATGGCACGCGCCGCCGGGGCACGGCAGTTTGCAGGCTGTGCTGACGGAATCGCAGGCGGAACGGGTGGTGCTGGTGGCGCGACCCACCCCGCTCGACACGGCGGCGACGTTCATGCGGCATTTGATGGGGATGATAAAATTCGCGCTGGCGCATCATGGCGGGCGGCTCGCCCTCGCTGATATTGCCACCGCGATGGTGCATCGGGATGCCACGGTGCGGCTGGCGGTGGATTGGCTGGTGGCGCAGGGGAAACTGCGCATCATCGTTCGCACGGATGAAACGCTGGTGGTTCGCGCCGATGATTCCCCCCCCGTCGCCAATGCCGCTATGCTGGAAAATACACTGCGGGAATTGCTGGCGGAGACGGCGGCGTATCGCCAATTCTTCCAACGGGCACAACTGACGGCGCTTTTTCCCGATTCGTGACATGGTGCGTATAATGTGCGGTGCGAATTTTCGGGGATGCGCCATCCCTGTTTGTTGAGGTTCCTTTTGCAAAAAATCATTCTGATTGTCACCATATTAATTGCCGTGAGCGCGTGCCAAAATCCGCGCCCGGATTCCATCACTCCCCCCCCGCCGACCGCCCCCGCAGGGGCGACCCCGGACGCGGCGGAGGCATCCGGCGCAGAAGCGCCATCCCTGCAAAAAAACACCCCCGCCGCCCCCGATGCGCCCGCCACCCCGACGACCGCGCCGGCTGCCGCGCCCCCGGCATCACCCGAGCCGCCCATGCCGCTTCCCACGCCGATGACTCCGCCGGTTGATTTTTACACCGTCCGCAACGGCGACACGCTCGGCGGCATCAGTTATGCCTATGATATTCCGCTGGAAGATTTGCTGGCGCTCAACGAATTTGAATCCGAAAATACGGTCATCCATGTGGGGCAAACTATCCGCGTGCCGCTGGATTTGGAGCGCACCGCGCCGGTGGTGTCTATCCTGCCTGACAGCGAAGTGGTCTTTAGTCCGGCGTATCTCGGGTTTGACACCGCCATTTTTGTCCGGACGCAGGGGGGCTATCTGGCGACATACGCGGAAAAAGTGAACGGCGTGTCCCTTTCGGGCGCGGAAATCATCGACCGGCTGGCTCGGCAGTACAGTGTGGGTCCCCGCGTGCTGCTGGCGCTGCTGGAATATTACGGCGGCTGGGTGACGAATCCGCAGCCCACGGGCGATTATCCGCTGGGGCGGGGCAACCCGTACGGCGAGCGGCTCTATTTGCAGATGAGTTGGGCGGCGGCGATGGTCAATCAGGGTTATTACGGCTACAAACAGTACGGCACGGTGGCAATTAAATTTCGCAACCGCAGCCGGGCGTTGGTTCCCGCCGGGATGAATGCCGGAACGGTGGGCGTGATGAATGTGCTGGCGGTCAATTCCGATTGGGAGACGTGGCAGTCGGAAATCGGCGCGGAGGGTTTCAGCAAAACGTACCGCGAGCTGTTCGGCAACCCTTTCGACCGGGCAATTGTGCCGCTCGTCCCCGCCTCGCTGACGCAGCCGCCATTGCAATTGCCGTGGGGCGCAGACGATACATTCTATTTCACCGGCGGTCCCCATGAAGCCTACGGCACGGGGAGCGCACTCGGTGCGCTCGATTTTGGTCCGCCCGATGTGTTGGGCAGTTGCTATTATTCCGATGTGCCGCTCACCGCGGCGGCGGACGGGCGGATATTTTTGGGCAGTAAAGGGGAAACATACCTCGATTTGGATGGGGACGGCAATTTGCAAACCGGCTGGGTGCTGCTCTATCTGCACATGGCGGCGGATGAAGCATTGCAGCAGGGGCAAAGGGTGACCGCCGGGACGCCGCTGGGTTACGCCAGTTGCGAGGGAGGCGTGGCGGATGCCAGCCATCTCCATTTCGCGCGGCGCTACAACGGCGAGTGGCTCGCCGCGGACGGTCCCGTGCCGATGGTACTGTCGGGCTGGCGGGTGCGGGCGGGCGATACCCCGTATGACGGCACGATGGTACGGGAAGATGAAATCAAAACCGCGTGCGAATGTTGGGATGAAACCAACGCCCTTTTGGGCGCGAAATGAATTGGCAACATGCAGTAAACGTGAAAGAAGGATAAGATGAAACGGAAATTGTTATTTTTGGTGGCGATATTGTTGGCATTCACGGTGTTGCCCACGTCGGCGCAGCAGGGTGTGGGAACGACCCCCTATGTTGCGCGGTTGCTCACCACCGGGCTGAATGTCGGCTCGCTGGCGCCGGGCAAATCGTTTTGGTATTCGTTCAGCCGCAGCGACATGGGCGACGATGTGCAATCGGTGATTCTGGAGCTGGTTTTCAAGCCGGGGGATAGCCGTACCGCCCGGCAGGTTACCTTCGATGTTTACACCTTCGAGCAGGTGGCATCATTTTTGGAGACGGGACAACCGCGCGGGTTGAAAGAAGGGAGCGGGCAATTGGTGGAAGCCGATTTCGACCCCAACACCGCCGAGCGGCTTTGGGCGGGTGCGGTGAATGCCGATGAAGTCTACTATGTGCATGTGCAAAATGCCGCCGACCTGACCGCCGATTATCACCTGACCGCACTGCCGCAAACGGGGAAAATCCCCGCCACTGCGCCGGCTGCCGGTGCGAATCTTGCGGCGCGGAATGCCGCCAAAAATACCCCCGTGCCCGCGCTCGACCCCGCCAACCCCGACTCGAAATGGGCGCTCGCCGCGCAGGCATTGCAGGGAATGTCCACTGAAGAAGCCGCCCAATGGCTGAAAAATGCCGCCGCGATGGGCTGGTTCGGCGCGGCACAACCGGCGACGCTCGCCGTCACTGAATCGACCCAACCCGCCGCCGCGCCCGAAACGGCTGCCATTGCCGCTCAACCTGTGGCGGACAACAGTATCTATCCCAACAACCCTCTGGTGCTGTTGAACCGGAACGCCAATCAGCTCGCACCCGGTTCGGAACACTGGTATGCTTTCATCAAAAATAATTTCGACGATAAATTATTTGAAGAGATGGCGCTCACCCTTTTCAGTACCCCCGGCAATGGCAACGTGACCAATCAGGTAAATTTTGAGATTTTCACCGGCGACCAGTACGGGGTGTGGTTGCGCGGCACGCCCGACGAAATGAAGAATATGGGGGCGGGGATGATGGTGGAACGCGATGGCGACCCGAACACCGGCGAGCACGTGTGGAAAGGCACGATTTTGGATGGCGACCGCTATTATGTCCGCGTGCGCAACGATTCCACGGCGGTGGTGGATTACTATCTTCTGCAGGGCGATGTCATCAACACCCGGCTCGGCGATGCGCCCAACGGCATCCGCGTCACGTCGGTTTTGCCCGCCGACAAAATTCAGGATGTTGTTGTCCCGAACCCCGTCGCGCCCGGCACGGATATTGCCAATCCGAAACCGGCGAAGTTGGGGAGTCAACAGGGTTTCCTGAAACCCGGTGAAGATGTGTGGTACACCTTCCGCTTCCAGAATTTTGAGCGCAAAGAGCCGGAACAGCGACATTACACCATGTACCTCAAAGAATCGCCGGGGCAGGGGTACATTGCCAACGATGTGAATGTGGAAATATACACCTATCCGCAGTTGAATATCTGGTTGCGCGGCGACGGCGATAAAATGACCCCGATGGGCGTCGGCGACCGCCAGACATACGACCCCAAAACGAACACCCAACTTTTCGCATGGGATGGTTTTTTCGTGTCGGACACCACCTATTTTGTGCGGGTGCGGAACGATTCCCGCGAAAGTATTTTCTACGATTTGGACATTCAACGCCGCTGATATTACGCATTGCGTCATAAAATATTGACAATCCAATCGGATGGATTATACTATTAAAGCAGTCAGCAGTCAGCAGTCAGCAGTCAGCAGTCAGCAGTCAGCAGTCAGCAGTCAGCAGTCAGCAGTCAGCAGTCAGCTTTCTGATAACCAATAACAGGAGGAGAATTCCATGAAACCCCAAGATTTATTCGACAAAATGCCCGCCGCATTCGACCCCAGCCGCGCCGAAGGCGTGACCGCCACCATCCAGATTGACCTGACCGGCGATGATGGCGGCACGTGGCTCATCAACATCGCTGATGGTGCGGTGCAGGTGACGCAGGAAACAATTGATGACCCGACCATGAAACTCACGATGGGTGCGCAGGATTATATGGACATGGTTTCCGGCAAGCTCAACCCGATGAACGCCTTTATGCAGGGCAAAATCAAATTGCAGGGCGATATGGGCTTGGCGATGAAATTCCAGAATATGTTCAAACTGTAGGGTTCGCCATAATTTTACAGCCCGGCGGCTCATCCGTCGGGCTTTTTCTTTTGGGCGGAATTGACAAAAACACACTCCGTCTGTATATCTTTGGTACAGATTAATTGCAGGAAGGTTGAGTTTCGTGCGGGTACGGTTAGATTTTATCGGATGCAGATTGAATATCAGTGAAATGGAAAGCTTGAGCCGGCAGTTCAGAATCGCCGGGCATCAGGTGGTGGGACCCGGCGAATCCGCCGATTTGTGCGTTTTCAACACCTGCGCCGTCACCCACATTGCCAGCCGAACATCCCGTCAGAAGATTCGGCGGTTGAAACGGGACAATCCCGACGCCGCCATTGTGGTGACGGGGTGCTATGCCGAACTGGAACCGGATGCCATCGCCGCGCTGGACGTGGATTTAATCGTCAACAACACCGAAAAAGAGAATCTGGTGCAAAAAGTGGCGGATGCGGGCTTGCTCGCCCCCGCCGATGCCCTCCCCGCGCCCGACGCGACTTTCCCTCTGCCCGCCCCCGGCGCGCACACCCGCGCCTTCGTGAAGGTTCAGGACGGGTGCGATAATCGCTGCACCTATTGCATCGTCACTGTGGCGCGGGGTGCGGGGCGCAGCCGAACCATCGCCGACGTGGTGACGGAGATTCGGCAATTGCACGCGGCGGGCTACCGGGAAGCCGTCCTCACCGGCGTGCATCTGGGGTCGTTTGGGCATGACCACGGCAATCCGCGCGGACTTTTTCAACTGGTGGATGCCATTTTGACGGAAACGGACATCCCCCGTTTGCGACTTTCCTCGCTGGAGCCGTGGGACTTGGACGCGGATTTTTTCAGCCTGTGGGAAAATCCGCGCTTGTGCCGCCACCTTCATCTGCCCCTGCAAAGCGGGAATGATGCAGTTTTGCGCCGTATGGCTCGCCGAACCACCCAGACGCAATTCGCCGCGCTGATTGACGCGGCGCGAGCGGCGATTCCCGGCATCGGCATCACCACCGATGTGATTGTCGGGTTTCCCGGCGAAACGGCGGCGGAATTTGCGGACTCGTTGGCGTTCATCGACCGGATGGCGTTCAGCGGGATGCACATTTTCCGCTATTCCCCCCGCGAGGGAACCGCTGCCGCCACCATGCCGAACCCCGTTGACCCGCGGGTGGTGCAGGCGCGGAGCGAGCAACTGCACGCGCTGGCGGCGCGGCACGAGCGCGCCTTCCGGCAATCGCTGTTGGGGCAGACGCTCCCCGTGCTGTGGGAAACCGCCGAAGATACCCTCGGCGGGCAGATGTGGAGCGGACTCACCGACAATTATGTGCGGGTATCGGCATTTGCGGCGGGCGACCGGCATAATCAAATCACCCCTGCGACGCTCACCAACTTGTTGCCGGACGCGGTAGCGGCTGAAATACCGGGCGAGTCCATCCCCCTGACCGTGGCGGTGGTGGGCGCATAGGACATTTGGCGCATAAATTGCCGCCATTGTGCGGATGACAGGGTGCCATTTTCGCCCTAGACTATAGGGATGGAAATTTGAAACCTGAAACTTTGAACTTGGAACAATCTTATGACCGGAGCAATAAACGTTTTGTTGGCAGATGATCATGTGGTGGTGCGCGCGGGAACGCGCCAATTACTGGAGCGCCATCCCGATATTCAGGTGGTGGGGGAGGCTTCAACCGGCAGGGAAGCGGTGGAACTGGCGGACACGCTCGCCCCCGATGTGGTGGTGATGGATGTCCGTATGCCCGACGGCGGCGGCATTGACGCCACCAAACGCATCAAAACCGCCCACCCCGATATGGCGGTGCTGGTGCTCACCGCGCATGATGATGACGAATATGTGTTCGCGCTGTTGCAGGCGGGCGCGAACGGTTATCTGCTCAAAACCGCTGAAGCCGACGAACTGGTCAAAGCCATCCGCACGGTCATCAAAGGGGAACTTGCCCTCTCGCCGAGCGTGGCGGGCAAAGTGGTTTCGCAATTCACCAGCGGTAAAACGCTGCCGGATGTTCTTTCAAACATAAAACATGATTATGGCGGCTTGACCGACCGCGAAATGGATATTTTACGGTTGGTGGGCAAAGGGTTGACCAACAAAGAAATCGGGCGCACGCTGTTCATCAGCGACCGCACCGTGCAGGCGCATCTCTCCAATATTTTCTCCAAACTGGATGTCAATTCCCGCACGGAAGCAGTGATGCACGCCGTGCGGCACGGCTGGATTGCGCCCGGACATGCCGCTTGAATTTATGAACGAACATTCCCCCAAAAAACGCCCGCGCCAGTTGGAACTGCGCACGCTGGCAATCGGGCTGGTTTTAATTCCTCTGGCGTTGATGCTGGTGCTGGCAGTGGCGGCGATGGCAATCGCCGTGCGCTCGCTCGGCGTGCCCTCAACGGCGGTTCCGCTGTGGCAACCCGTGCTGGCGGTGGCGGGCGTGCTGCTGGTTGGGCTGATTGCGTTGGGGCTGGTGCTGCTGTGGGCGGTGCGGCGAGTCACCCTGCCGTTGGAACGTTTGGTGGAGCAGGTACAGCAGGTCGCCGCCGGTGATTACGACACCCGCGTCGCGCTCAGCCGGATTGCGGAACTGCGGGCGCTGGGGTTGGCGTTCAACGGGATGGTGACGCAGTTGAGCAGCTACCGCGCCGGATTGCAGGAATATGTCGCGTCCGTGACCGATTCGCAGGAAGAGGAGCGGAAACGCATCGCCCGCGATTTGCACGACGGCACCATCCAGAACCTCATCGCCATTGGGCAGCGGATTGAACTGGCGCGGGAAATGCTCGGCGAGCAGTCCATCGAAGCCAGCAGGCAACAACTCACCGAAGTACGCGGCATGCTCACCGATACCGTTGCGGGCATCCGGCAGTTTTCGCGCGATTTGCGCCCGTTGGCGCTGGAGGATTTGGGGCTGATTCCCGCGCTGCAATATCTGTGCGGGCGGCTGGAGCAGACTGATTCGGTTTCCACCCATTTCAAGCTGGAAGGGGATTCGGTCGGGCTTGCCCCCGATTTGGAGGTTGCCCTTTTCCGCATCACGCAAGAAATCTTGAGCAACATCCGCAAACACGCGCAGGCGACGCAGGTATGGGTCACGGTGCGGTTTCTGCCGCGCCAAACACTGCTGGAAGTGCGGGACAACGGCGTGGGTTTCACCGTGCCGGAAAACACCACCGATTTGGCGCGCAAAGGTTCGTTTGGGTTGCTGGGGTTGCAGGAACGCGCCAACCTTTTCGGTGGCGATATTTCCATCCAATCCGCCCCCGGTCAGGGGACAATTGTGCGGGTGATTCTGCCGCACAAACAGCTTCCCCGTCGAACTGATGTGCCATCACTTGACAATAATGCCGATAAATAGGCAATATGGCGTAGGGAAAATGTTGCGATAGCGTAGTGTTGCGGTTGCGCGGGGGGTGTTCCTGGAGTATAATGCAATCCGAAACATAAAGGTACGGTGGAGATTAAGAATGGATATATTTTTTATTATAGTGCTGGTCGGAATGCTCATTTTGGTTGGATACGCAAAAGTTCAGCAAGGGGTTGTGAAAACCACCGGCGAACCGTTTTTTGTGGAAGATGATAAATAAACGTACTTGGACGCCAGCGTCGCCTGAATAGGGCGGCGTTTTTTTTTGTCTCAAAATTCTTACTTGACATATTCTTTTTTGCCCCATATAATTTACTTAACGTAACAATTGGTCTGGGTTGAAGATTCGCAGGAATCTCCAACCCGATTGTGTCTGTGGGGGAGGTGTTTCCATGAAACGAATGATAATTTCCGGGGTTTTGCTGATGCTGGTACTGGTGATGGGTCAAACGGCTTTTGCGGGCGACGAGGGGACGCAAACCTTGCGCATCGCCATTTCGCCAGTGACGGGCGCACCCGGCACGGTGATTGACATTGCGGGCTCGGGCGCGGCTGTGGATACGGCGGTGGTGCTTACGCTGGCATCGCAACCGGATTCCGCGGACGGCGCATTTGTCACGCGGGAGGTTTCTTCGGCGGCAGACGGCACTTTCTCCGCGACGTTGATTGTGCCGGATGATTTGGCGGAAGGACATTATTTCGTCCGCGCCGAGCAATTTTCCGCCACCGGAAAGGTGCTGCAATATTACTGGAACGGATTCATCGTCAGTGCGCCGGTGGCGACGGCGGGCGCGCTCCTGCCCGAAACGGGAACCGTCCTGCCCGGCACGTCGCTGAGCATCACCGTGATGCTCGCGTTGTTGTTGCTGGGGGGTATGATTCTGCGCGGGGCGTATGAGTTGGTTGCTCGCCGGTAGCAAACTGACCGCTGACCGCTGATAGCTTTTACTTAAAATTCAAATAAAAAAACCGCCGTTGCACACGGCGGCTTTTTTGTTGTACAAAATTATCCTGAGTCTTTGGGAATTCAGGGGGGCTGTCATTGCGAGCGAAGCGAAGTTGAAAATGCCCGAAGGGTGCAATCTCCGCTGATGTTCACAGAGATTGCTTACCCCCGCCGGGGCACAGGTCGGTGCAAAAAACGCGCCTCGCAATGACATTGTATAAATTCCCCCGGATTCTGATTGAGCCATTATCCCTTCAGCGAGCCTGCCAGCAGACCGCGCATGAAAAATCGCCCCAGGATGACGTACACCAGCAGCGTGGGCAGTGCCGCCATCAGCGCGCCCGCCATCTGCACGTTCCATTGGACGATGTAACTG
>JAJRSQ010000315.1 GCA_024278725.1 Chloroflexota bacterium | reverse complement strand
GGGGTTCGGGTTGCAACCGCCGTCGGTGTAGATGGTGATGGTTGGTAATTGGAGATTGGTCATTGGGTTTTGGCTTTCGGTATTCAGCGTTCAGCGTTCAGCAATCAGTATTCAGCATTCGGTTTTTCGCTGACGGCTGACCGCTTTTTATGCAACGCCCGCTTTTTCGAGCATAGCGCGGCTGATTTTGTTGTGCCGTTCGATGGTGGTCGGCAGGTCGATGGTGCGGAGTTCGCCGTCTTCCACCACAATTTTCCCGTTGATGACCGAGAGCCAGACGTGCCCCGGGGCGCAGGTGACGAGACTCGCCACCGGGTCAGCCAATCCGCCGGCGTGCGCCAAATCATCCACCCGGAAGGCGACGAAATCCGCCGCCATGCCGGGCGCAATCGCGCCGATGTCGTCGCGGCGGAGCACGCCCGCACTGCCGAGCGTCGCCAGTTCCAACGCCTCGCGCGCGCTGAAACGGTCGGCGCGGCTCTCGAAACCGGGCCAGCCGACGCGCTGCAACAGCATCGCCTGCCGCGCTTCGCCGAGCATGTGGTTGCCGTCGTTGCTCGCGGAGCCGTCCACCCCCAGCCCGACGCGCACCCCCGCATCCACCATGTCCCGCACGGGGGCAATCCCCGATGCCAGAATCATGTTGCTGCTGGGGCAGTGGCACACGCCCGTGTGGGTGTGTCCCATCCGCCGGATTTCATCGGCATTGGGATGCACCATGTGCGCGAACCAAACATCTTCGCCCATCCAACCCACCGATTCGGCATATTCCACCGGGCGCATACCGAACATTTCCACACAGAAACGGTCTTCGTCCTTCGTTTCCGCCAGATGGGTGTGCAGGTTGACCAGCGGGTATTCGCGGGCGAGTTTCGCGCTCTCGCGCATCAAATCGGTGGTGACGCTGAAGGGGGAACAGGGCGCCAGCCCGATGCGCAGCATGGCGTAGCGGTTCGGGTCGTGGAAGGTTTCGATGGCGCGCAGGGAATCTTTCAGGATGAAATCCTCGCTGTCGGTCACGCGGTCGGGGGGCAAGCCGCCCTGACTTTCGCCCAGACTCATGCTCCCCCGCGTGGGGTGGAAGCGCACGCCGATTTCCTGCGCGGCGCGGATTTCGTCATCAATTTTTGAGCCGTTGGGATAAAGGTACAGATGGTCGGCGACGGTGGTTGCCCCGCTGAGAATCAATTCCGCCAGCCCGATTTTCGCGCTGATATAGACCGCTTCGGCGTCCATTTCCGCCCAGATGGGATACAGAAATTTCAGCCAGTCGAACAGGATTTTGCCGTCGCCCGTGCCGATGGTGCGGGTGAGGGTTTGGTACAGGTGGTGATGGGTGTTCACCAGCCCGGGGATGACCACCGTGCCGCGCGCGTCGAGGGTGCGGTCGGGGGTTAGGGTGGGGTCGGCGGTCAGCTCGGCGGTGGTGCCGACGCGCCGAATCACGTTGTCTTCCACCCAAATCGCGCCGTCGGGAATCTCGCGGCGGGCAACGTCCATCGTTGCCAACACATCAATGTTTTTCACCAGCAGCGTTGTCATCATCGCGCTCCTTTCCGAGAAATGAACAATTAACAGTGAACAATTGTAATCATTTTTGAAAAACATGGAAATAATACAGCGCGACCGGCTGTTGCGTGAAATGTGAAACGTGATAAAATTATCACAAACCACGAATCACGAGTCATCCATGAAACCTTTTCCCAAACGAATTTATCACTCGCCCGCCGAATTTCTGGCGGATTTCCGATATGTCCTTTCGCGCCGAAAGTTGGTGCGGCGCACCATGCGCGAACTGATTTCATATCCCTTTCGTGAGCGGTTGATGATGACGGTTACAATGGTGAACGGCTGTCGCTATTGCCGCTATTACCATATCGGTGAGTCAAAAAAAGCCGGGCTGACCGATGCCGAAATGCGCGATTTGCTGGCGGGACACGTCCCCGCCGATGCGCCCACGGCGGAACTTCCCGCGCTGATATACGCCCAAACGTGGGCGGACACCAACGCCGACCCGCCACCGGACGCGATGCAACTGCTCACCGATACTTACGGCACGGAAATGGCAGAGGCTATCCATATTGTGCTGCGGATGATTCGGGTGGGCAATCTGCTGGGCAATACCACCGATTACCTGCTCTACCGGCTCAGTTTCGGCAGGTTTGGCGGGGTGTGAACGTGTTGCGTGAAACGTGAAACGTGATAAAATGATTTCACGCATCACGCATCACGCATCACGTATGGAGAACCGCTCAATATGGACGATGTTCAAGCCCGCATCGAACAACTGCGAAAAGAAATCAACTATCATTTGTACCGCTATCACACGCTGGACGACCCTGTCATCAGCGATTATGAGTATGACCGGCTTTTCGCCGAGCTGAAACGGCTGGAAGCGGAACACCCCGACCTCATCACCCCCGATTCGCCCACCCGGCGCGTCGGGGCGGAACCCCTTTCCGATTTTGAAAAAGTGACCCATCCCGTGCCGATGACCAGTTTGGCAAATGCCTTCGATGATGACGATATGCGCGATTGGCTCAAGCGCATCGAAAAACTTTTGCCGGAAGGGACGACCATCGCCGAGGTGGAATTTGTGGTGGAGCCGAAAATCGACGGGCTGGCGGTGGCGCTGACGTATGAAAACGGGGTGTTTGTGCAGGGCGCGACGCGCGGCAATGGCATCGTCGGCGAGAATGTGACGGCTAACCTGCGGACGGTGCGGAATATTCCTTTGCGCATCCCCGTTGACCCGCACGCCGAGATTTCCGCGCCCGCCCGCATTGAGGTGCGCGGCGAGGTCTATATTTCCATCAAAGATTTTGAAGAGTTGAACCGGCGACAGGCGGAAAGTGGCGGCAAGCTGTACGCCAATCCGCGCAACACCGCCGCCGGGTCGCTGCGCCAACTTGACAGCAGCATCACCGCCCGGCGTCCACTGGCATTTTTCGGGTATCAAATCGGGTATGTGGCGGGGCTGGAAATTCGCACCCAGTGGGAGGCGCTGCAAACGATGCGCGCCCTCGGTTTTCCGGTGAACCCGGATGTTCATCGCGCCCGCACGCTGGATGAGGCGCTGACTTTCATCCACCAATGGATGGAACGCCGCGCCGAACTCCCCTACGAAGCGGATGGCGCGGTGGTCAAAGTGAACGATTTCGATTTGCAGCAGCATTTGGGCATTGTGGGCAACGCGCCGCGCTGGGCGATTGCCTGGAAATTCCCCGCGCAGGAAGTGACCACCAAACTGCTCGCCATTAAAACGAAGGTGGGGCGCACGGGGCAAATCACCCCCTACGCCGAACTTGAGCCGGTGAACATCGGCGGGGTGACGGTGCGGAATACCAGCCTGCACAATTTTGAGGATATTGCCCGCAAAGATTTGCGCGAAGGGGACACGGTGGTGGTCAAACGCGCGGGGGATGTCATCCCGCAGGTGGTCAAACCGATTCTCGACCTGCGCCCGCCCGATTCGCGCCCGTACCAGCCGCCGACCCACTGCCCGGTGTGCGGCGCGCCCCTCTTTTTCCCCGCCGATGAAGTTGCCGTTTTTTGCGTCAACACCGCTTGCCCCGCCCAGTTGGTGCGGCGGGTGGAATATTTTGTGTCGCGCACGGCGATGGATATTGAGGGTTTCGGCATCAAAAATGCGGAACTTTTTGTGCGGGAAGGGTTCATCCATGATATTGCCGATGTTTATTATCTTGACCGCGAAAAGCTGCTGGCGCTGGAAGGCTTCAAAGAAAAGAAGGTGGATAATCTTTTTGAGGGGATTGAAGCCAGCAAGCGCCAGCCGATGCACCGCGTGCTGACCGCGCTCGGTATTCGATTTGTGGGGGCGGAGGTGGCGAAATTGCTCGCCGACCGGTTCGGCGCGCTGGACGCGATTGCCGCCGCCGATGCGGAGACGCTGGAAGCGATTGACGGTGTGGGTCCGCGCATCGCCGCTTCGGTGACGGATTGGTTCAGCCGTCCGGAACATCGGCGCATTTTGGAGAAACTTCGCGCCGCCGGGTTGCAGTTTTCCGCCGAAAAGACCGCGGAATCCGCCGGGGAAAAACCGCTGGCGGGATTGACATTCGTCATCACCGGCACGCTCCCCGTGCCGCGCAGCGAGGCGAAAAAACGCATCGAAGGGGCGGGCGGCAAAGTGACGGGCAGCGTCACCGGCAAAACCAACTATCTGCTCGTCGGCGAAAATCCCGGCGGCAGTAAATTCACCAAAGCGGAAAAACTCGGCACGCCCCGGATTGGGTGGGACGAGTTGGAGAAGTTGATTGGAGATTAGAGGTTGGAGATTGGTAGCTGGCAATAGACGAATCTCCAATCTCCAATTACCAATTTCCGGCATAAAATAGCAATAGGAGTAGCTATGTCCCCTGAAACCAAAAACCAAAAACCTGAAACCATCGTCGAACTCCGCAGTGACACTTTCACCCTGCCGACCCCCGCGATGCGCGAGGCGATGTTCCGTGCGGAAGTGGGCGACGACGTTTACGGCGAAGACCCCACCGTCAACCGGCTGGAAGCCCTCGCCGCCGAGATGTTCGGCAAAGAGGCGGCGCTCTTTACATCCAGCGGCACGCAGGGGAATCTGCTGGCGCTGATGAGCCACTGCCGGCGCGGCGAAGAATATATCGTCGGGCAGTCGGCGCACACCTACCGCTACGAGGCGGGGGGCGCGGCGGTGCTGGGCAGCATCCAGCCCCAACCGCTCGACTTTGAGCCGGACGGCACGCTGAATCTGCAAAAAGTCGAAGCTGTCATCAAACCGGACGATTACCATTTCGCCCGCACCCGTCTGCTCTGTTTGGAAAATACCACCAACGGCAAAGTGCTGCCGCTCGAATATCAGGCGGAAGCTCGCGCGCTGGCGAAACGGCGCGGGCTGAACATCCATCTGGACGGGGCGCGAGTCTTTCACGCGGCGGTGGCGCAGGGGGTGGATGTGCGCGAGATTGCCCAACATTACGATAGCGTTTCCGTTTGCCTGTCGAAAGGATTGTCCGCGCCGGTGGGGACGGTGCTGGTGGGCGGCGCCGATTTCATCGCGCGGGCGCG
>JAJRSQ010000314.1 GCA_024278725.1 Chloroflexota bacterium | reverse complement strand
GGATCATCACGAAATAGACGGGTTGCTCCAGCACGTTCAGCGCGGTGAGCGCGAGTGCATATCCCACCCCCGCCCAATTCGGCAGCAGCAGGATGATGAAGGGCAGCAGATAGACAATAAATTGCGGGCTGTATCCTTTGGAATAGAGCAGAAAAAGGGCGATGGTGAACCCCGTAAACGCCAGCACTCGGCGCGGCGAAGTATCCTTCGGGCGAGCAAAAAATGCGGCAAGAAAGAGCGCGGCAAACGCCAGCGAAATCCACAACCACGGCAGGCTCGCCGGATGCACGGCGAAGACCGTCTCGGCGGGGTTGAAACGGTCGCCCGCGAGTTGCCCGTAACCGAAATACCCTTCCAGCACCGCCCACACCGTTTCCCAACTGGAACGCCCCAGCACGGCGCGGAGATACGCCGCCAACCATTGCGGCGCGGTCAGCAAAAAAGGCGACGCCACCGCCAGCGCCGTCGCGGCGAGCGTTGCGCCGTAGCCCAGCCAGCCCGCCGCCACCCGCCGGAAATCGCCGCGGTGGCGATGCCAGATGAGCCACGCCGCCACCCCGGCGGTGATGAGCGGTGTCACCTTCACCCAAAAACCGATGCCCGCCACAACCGCCGCCCAACGATATTTTTCCGCCAGCAGAAGGTTTATCCCCAGCAAAATGAAGAAAAGGGCGATGGCGTCAAAGTCGCCGAGCAGGGTGAAAACGGGCGCGAAGAGCAGGGCGTACAGCCACAATGGGCGCATGCGCGCGGTATGCTCGGCGAACAATCGGCGCGCCAGCCGGAAAATGAGCCGGAAATTTCCCGCCTCAAACAGGACAACCACACTCCCCCAAATTGCCACAAACCAGAGACGCGGTTCATCCATCCACTGCGGAATCAAAAGCGAAAGCCGGTATGCGCCGGTCATCGCCAGCGGGATGAGGGGGGGCCACTCCAGCCAAAAATCGCGGAAGGGGATGAATCCGAAATCGGAAAGCCGGACGATGCCGAAATAGAAGTTGAAGTCGGAAAAATCGCGGATGAAGCCGCCGGGACGCATCAACAGCAACGCCAGAAAGCGGAAACTGACGAAGAGCGCCAGCAACAGCCAAAAATCAGTGCGGGATGATTCGGTTTTTGATAATCGTTCATTGCTCATTGATAATTGCGCTCACCCGCGTGGTTTGATTTTTCCGGGGCAGCATGAACGGTTCGCTCGCGCCGAGCAATTTACCGCCGGGGGCATCGTACACCGCAAAGCGGAAGGGTCCCGTGCCGAAATCTTTTTCTTCCACCCACCATGTGATTTCCCCGCCGCCGTTAGTTTCGCCGCGCCAGTTTTCCACCGCGTGCCAACCGCCCGCACCATCCACCCACTGAACTTCCGTCCACAGCGCGGCGCGGGGCGGCGCCACCCGCAACTCAATCGGGGCGGCAATGGCATACTGATGCACGCGCTGCGCCGCCAATGTGCCATACACCTGCTGCCCGTATCGGGTGAGATGTTCATCGTATTTGAAAAATAAATCGGCGTATGAACGGCGCTCATCCTGCACAAAGGTTTGCATTTCGGGCAGAATGTCCACCACATACAATTGCCACTGCATTTCGGGCGATAGACTCTCTTTCAACGCATTGATGCTGTCGTCGGGGCGATTCCATCTTTCATTGGCGGGCACGGGGATAATCAAAAGGCGGAAATCGTTTTCCCGCGCCAAGGTCTGCATTTCGGCGAAAATCTCATCCATCGACGGGGGATTTTCCGCGCGTTTGTCCACCTCCATCCCCAACATGAGCGGGGCGTAATAATTTCGCACGGGATTCAGGTAGTTGAATTTCCAATACATGTCCCGAAAAGGGAACATGAACAGCCGAAAAAGATACGACCGGTCGAGCCACCATTGAAAGGTGTCGCTGACGGGGCGCGCGCCGTCGATGAACGCCCGAATCGCCTGCCGTTCCGCTTCGGTTTGGTAGGCGACGGTATAATCTTTGTAACATTCCCGATGTTTCAACTTTTCGCTGATGTCGAGCGGGTCGTTTTTGTAAAAGGCAACCACCACCACATCCGGCTGAAAAATCGGCGCAAATTGCCGGAGCAATTTCAGCTCGATGTTGGGACCGATACCGTCAATGCCCAAATTGAGCACTTCGGCATTGGGATGCCCCAGCGCGCGCAATTCGCGCTGCATGGTCTGCGTCCAGCCGTCCGCCACATCCACTTCCAGCGCCGCCGTGAATGAATCGCCCAGCGCCAGCACGCGAAAACCCTCGCCGGTGGGGGGCAGGGTGTGCTCCACATCATGAAAACCGAGCGTGTTGATGCGGTCAATCTGGTTGATTTCAAAATTTTTGAACATCAACCCACTGGCTGACGGTTGGAAACGGTAGCCGAGTTGGTCATCGGGGATGTAAAAACAGGGGGCGCGGGTATACGACACCTGCGGCGGGCGGATGAGCCGGACGATGCCTTCGCCCGCCAGCAGCATCAGCGCCAACCCTGCCAACATCAGCATTAAGTTGATGAAACTTGATTTGAAACGTGCCATAGCTATTTCATTCGACCCTGCCACAATTTTACCCGCAATGAAAGCAGGGCGCGGGTATATTGGATGAGCGTTGAAACGAATTGCGTTTTGCTGTGTCCGTGCATCCGCAGGCGATAAAAGACGGGGACTTCCAGAATATTGTAGCCCCGCCGCCACGAAACCATAATCAGCCGGATGAAGTAATCGCCGTAGCCGTAAAAAATATCGTCCAACGGCATCGAAAGGATTTTCTCGCGGGACATGGCGAAAAAGCCGCTCAAGTTTTCATGGACGGGGGTGCGAAAAAGGATGCGAATGCCAAAATTATACACCCCGCTGGAAAATTGCCGGAAGCGGTCTTCCATCCCGCCGCGCATAACGAAACGCGAGCCGATGACCAAATCGTAAAATTCCAGAAATTTCACCATTTGCGGAATCATCGCCGGGTCGTGGTTGAAATCGGTGTCCATGCAAACCACCGTATCGCCGGTAGCGCGCTCGATGCCGTAGCGGACGGCGGTCGCCAGCCCGCGCCCTTCCGTGCGGACGTGCAACGCCACGTGCGGGTCATCGCCGTAGCGGGTGCGGACGACCTCCGCCGTGCCGTCGGGGCTATTGTCATCCACTACCACCAATTCATATTCCCAATCCCAGGGGGATAAAGTGGCGTGCAATGCGTCAATCAGTTCGGGGATATTTTCCCGTTCGTTATAGGTTGGCAGGATAATTGAGATTTTTGTCATTGGTTATTGGTTGTCGGTTATTGGCTGATTGGTAATTGGTAAAATGTATTGCGTAAAACGTATTCATTCTTCACTGCTCGCTGTTCACTATTCGCTGACCTCTCGCCACATCTCGATGAGCGAACCGTACCGCCGTCCGCGCCGCCGAAATTGGCGCACAGCGTCGGCGGTGGGCCACGAAAAATAGCCGGCATCCGCCGGGTTTTGCGGCACACGGGGCGGATTTCCGCCCTCAATGGCGCGGACAGCTTCCACCAGCAGTTCCGCACCAAGCGCCGCACTCTTCCCCGCCAGCGACAGCACGGTATCCTCCGGCGCAATGGGCAGGGCGCGTTGCAACAAAATTTCGCCCGTGTCGAAACGGGTATCCACCCAATGGACGGTCACGCCGGTTTCGGTATCGCCATTTGCCAGCGCCCAAAAATAAGGGAACAATCCCCGGTTGCGCGGCAGCAGCGCAGGATGCACGTTGATGACTCCCACGCGCGCCAATTCGATGAGCGGTTTTTTGATGAGCTGGTTCAGGTAAACCGACACCACCAAATCGGGCTGCCACGTTTTCAGCGTCGCCAGCGTTTCCGCGCTGTTGACGTTTTTGGCATGCACCACCGGCACGCTGAAATCGGCGCTCATCTGCGCCAGCGATGGCACGCTCGGTTGTCGCCCCGTTAGTTTCAGCACCAACGGCGCAACCCGGCTGAGGATAATTTCCGCGCCCTTCATGCCCACAAAACCCAGCCCCGTTTTGCGCAGTAAAAACCACGCCGCCTGCACGGTGTTTTTTCCGGAAATGATGACATCGGAAGCGACAATGCCCCGCACTTGCCCCGGAAATTCCGTCAGCAGTCGCCGGGTCATCAAATTGGCTTGTTTACTTTCGTAGGTCAAAATGACGATGTTCAAGGGTTCAGGTCTCAAGTTCAAAGTTTCAAGTTCAAAGTTACAGAGTTGCAAGGTTCAAGGCACACCTGCTCACCCGCTCACTTTCACGTTTTCACGTCTCACGGCAATTGCACCGTTCCCACCGCCACCGAGTCACCCACCGGTGCGCCGTTCTCCAGCACGGGCAGGCGTTCCATCGTTTGCCAAAAATAGACTCCCACCCGCAGTTGATACTCGCCGGGGGGCAAGTCGGCGGGCAGGGCGATGGTGTGCCGGTCGCGCAGGGTTTCGCCGGGCTGCCACGTGCCGGTGGGGATGGGCAACTGCCACATCGGTTGCCCGTCGTGCTGTGCCACCACCTGCCCATCCGCGTCCAACAGGTGGACAAAAACAGTATAATCGCGCCCCATCGCCGCCGATGCGCGCCAGAAGAGGGTCACATCCAACACGCCATCCGCGCGGTCAACCCCATAGCCGCGAAGTTCCATTTTATTGTCGAAATTGAATTGCGCAACATTCGGTGGCTGCAAATCGGCATTGTCCGCCGCGATGGGCTGTAACTGCCATCCCTGCCGTTCAAACGATGCCACCCGCACCCACGTCCCCGCATCGAACCGCCGCACACCGGCAGCGGTGACGGGCATCCGCTGCGTCCAATCCGACCAATTTTCGCCGCGCAGGACGCCGACTCCCAAACTCCATTCGTCGCCCAATTCCCACGGCAACGTTTCCGACACCACAATTTCGCCCGGCTTCCATTGCGATGGCGGATACCACAATTGTGTCGCCATCGGGCGGAGGGATGTATCTTCAATGACCCCGCCATTGGGGTTGATGAAAAAGGGATACAGCCGCAAAGGCGCGTCAATCGGTTTGAGCGCCTGCCAATACAGCCGCACCCGCGTCTCAGACCAGCGGGGATTGTCCAGCACGTCCACACCCAGCAGGCGCACATCATCACCGAATTGCACATCCAGCGGAATTTGGGGCGCAGGGTTCGTCGCCCGCGCAAAATCGAAGAAAGCGTCGGGCAGTGCGGTCGCCGTTTCGCCCCGTTTCAGCACCAAAAAGCCGTCATCGGCGCGCCACACGCCGAATTGTCCCGTTGCCAGCAATTTCTGCACATCCGCCTGAAAATCGTTGGGATGGAGGGGAGTGGTCAACGCAGTGACATCCAGAAAGAGATAGTCCGCATCGCCGATGAAGGGAAAGACATACGCCGTATGTCGGGTGCTGATGAAAGCGTACAGCGGAATTTGCGCCGAAACCGGCGCATCGGCGGGGATGTCTCGCGCCAGTTGCCGGCTGGTATCATAACGTGCGGTGCGCTGCCACAGCGGCTTGCTCGCCGATAGCGGGGTCAAGCCGTATTGCATGTGCCAGCCCAACCCGGTCGCCAACAGCGCAACGCTTATGCCCCCCACAAATAAACGCTGCCACTTTTCCTGTCGAATTTGGGTTGAACCGAGGCTTGCCGTAATTTTCTGCACCCCCTTATACAAAAAATAGACGCCAAACAATGTTCCCCAAATCAGCCAGGGGATAAAATCCGCAATGTAGTGTCCTCTGTCTGCTGTATACATCGCGGGATTGACGCTCAACAAGTTGATGGCAAATGCCGGCGTGCCGATGAGGAGCACGGGCAACCCCACTAAAGGGATGAAGCCAAACGGGGC
>JAJRSQ010000313.1 GCA_024278725.1 Chloroflexota bacterium | reverse complement strand
GCGGAAACCGTCACCGCGCCGTGGGCGTCGCCGGTGCTGGCGGCGCGGGGGGGCGCGCTGTTGCTGGCGGGGGAAACGGACGGCAGGCGGGTGGCGATTCTCACCTTCGACATCCTGAAATCCGATTTGCCGCTCAATGTGGATTTTCCCATTCTGGTGGCGAATCTGTCGCGCTGGTTGCTGCGCCAATCCGCCGACCTGCCCGCTGTCAGCGGGGATGATGCCGTTTCCGCCAACCCGCTCAGCCCCGCCGAATCGGACATCCGCCCCGACCGCGCCGAGATTCGGGGCACAACCGCCCCCAACGGCGAACCGGAGGCGGGTCAGCAGGAATTTTGGTGGATTTTGGCGGCGGGCGCGCTCGCCATTCTGTTGGTGGAATGGTGGGTCTATTGGCGCGGGGGGGTGTGAAGTGTCCCGATTTTATGGCGTGGGCGACCGGCGCGTAACCCTCGCGCCGGCGGAAGTGATGCACGACCAACTGAAAAAATTGTGAATTGTGGTTGAAGGCTGGTATACTTTTTATATACGATGCAAAAGGTGGTGAAAGATGCTTGAAATCAGCCGGGAACATGTGCAGAATATGATGAGGCTGGAACTTCTGGCTCAACAACGCGAAACGGATGACCAAATCACTGCGTTTGAAAAAAAGTATGGTTGCACGTTTGCCGAATTTGAAGCGCAAGTCAATGCCGAAACCGAAAATTTTGAACATTGGGATGACTATCTGGAATGGAAAGCCGCCGTCAATGTGCGGGCAACATTAGCGCAAAATCTCACCGAGCTTCAATATGGAAATTTTAAAATTACTGGATGAATTTATTCCAAGAAAATCAATGGATATTTGTAATGATACCCCCTCCCTAACCCTCCCCCTTCAAGGGGGAGGGAATTTTTCCCCTCTCCTCACAGGGAGGGGGCAGGGGGAGGGTAAAATTGAACCCAGCCGCGAACTGAACGCTGCGGCAATTCTGGAAACCATCGCGGCACATATTTCCCCAAACCCAGAGGAATAATCTATGACCTTCGGTAACCCGTGGGCGCTGATTCTGCTGGCATTGTTGCCCGTTTTTTGGCTCATCAGCCGGGGGCGATTGCGCTACCTCTCCCGCTGGCGGCGACGCTTCGCGGTCGGTTTGCGTCTGCTCCTCTTTTTGCTGCTGGTGCTGGCACTGGCGGATGTCCGGCTGAAAACCCGCACCGACACCCTGACCACCATCTTTCTGGTTGACCGCTCCGACAGCGTTTCGGCGGCGGCGCGGGACGCAGGGCTGAAATTTATGCAGGATGCCCTTGCCGCCAAACCGACCGATGATTTGGCGGGCGTGGTGGTCTTCGGGGCGAATGCGGTGGTGGAAGAAACACCCCGCACCCGTCTCTCTCTGCGCGACATCGCTTCCACCCCGCGCACCGACCACACCAACATCGCCGCCGCCGTGCGGCTGGGGATGGCGCTCTTCCCCGCCGAAAGCCAAAAGCGGCTGGTGCTCATTACCGACGGGCGGAACAATTTGGGGGACGTCAAAGCCGCCGTGCAACTGGCGCGCGCCGCCGGTATCCGGCTCGATGTGCTCAACCTCGCCCCCGCCGCCGCCGAACCGCCCGAAATCCGGCTGGCAGACCTCCGCGCGCCGAACACCCTGCACGCCGGCGAACGTTTCGACCTGCAATTGTCCATTGAAAGCACCGTCTCCGCGCTGTCCACCGTGCAAATTTTCGCCGATGGGCAGTTGGTGGCGCAGGAAAATGTCAATCTTCGTCCCGGCGAAAATGGGTTCATTTTCCCCATGGTGGCGGGTGAAAACGGATTCAGCACTTTCCGGGCGACCATCATCCCCCAAGCCGATACCCAGGCGCAAAACAACCGGCTCGACACCTTCAGCCTGATTGAAGGTCCGCTGAAAGTGCTGGTGGTCGCCGGTTCTCCCGCCGAAACGGCGAATCTGCTCCCCGCATTGAACGCCGCCGGGTTGAATCCCGTGCCGGTACTCCCCGCCGATATGCCGTCCACCCCGCTGGCGCTGACGGAATACACGGCGGTGGTGCTGGCGAATGTTCCCGCCACCGCGCTGTCGCCGGCGCAATTGCAATTGCTGCAAACTTACGTCCGCGATTTGGGGAAAGGGCTGGTGGTCATCGGCGGTCCCAAAAGTTACGGCGCGGGCGGGTATTTTCAAACCCCGCTGGAAGAAACGTTGCCGGTGGATATGACCCTCAAAGACCGCCAACGGCTGCCGGGGATGACCATGCTGATGGTGATTGACAAATCGGGGAGCATGGATTCGGCGGGCACGCAGAATATGAGGGGTCCGAAAAAGGTGGAATTGGCGAAAGAAGCCATCTACCGCGCGGTGGATTTTCTCGCCCCGTGGGACAGAGTCGGGGTGGTGGCGTTCGACACGGCGGCGCGCTGGGTGGTTCGCCCCGTGCCGGTGGTGGATGTGGCGGGCATCAAAAGTCGGGTGGGCACCATCCGCGCCAGTGGCGGCACGGATATTCTGGCGGGGTTGCAAACCGCCGCCGACGCCATCGTGAAAGAATCAAGCCGGGTGCGGCACATCATTTTGCTGACCGATGGCGGCGCAGACCCGACGGGCATTCTGGAATTGACCGACGAACTGGCGGCGCAGGATATTTCGATTTCAGTGATTGCCATCGGCGACGATTATGCCCCGTTTTTGGAAGAAGTGGCGCAGCGGGGTAACGGGCGATTTTACTTTTCGCGCGACCCCGCCACCATCCCCCAGATTTTCGCGCAGGAAGCGACGCTGGCGCTGAAGGCGTATATCATCGAAGAGCCATTCATCCCCAAACGCACCGGCAACAGCCCGATTTTGCAGGGAATTTCCGCCGTGCCGCAACTGGGCGGCTATATCGCCACCAGCCCGAAACTCACCGCGCAGGTGATTTTAGCCAGCCAGCAGGATGACCCGGTGCTGGCGCAGTGGCAGTACGGGTTGGGGCGCGCCGTGGCGTGGACATCGGACGCGACGGGGCGTTGGGGGAAGGATTGGGTCGGTTGGGATGACTTCGCCCGCTTTTGGGGGCAAACCGTGCGCTGGACAATCATCGAAGGGGCGGGGGGGAGTCTGGATGCGCAAATCACCCGCGACGCCGTTTCGGGAAAGACGGTGCTCACAGTGGACGCACTCGACGGGGCGGGGAACAGCCTGAACGGGTTGACGCTGGAAGGGAGTCTGGTTTCGCCCTCACTGGCGCAAACGGCGTTGACGCTGGAACAGATTGCGCCGGGGCGCTACCGGGCGGAATTTGCGCCGGATGAAACGGGGGCGTATCTACTGCGGCTGTTGGGGCGCAGCGCCGACGGGCAACTCGTCAGCAGCGCCACGCGCGGATTCGTGGTCAGCTATTCGCCCGAATATGCCGCCATCACCACCGAGCCGAACCTGCCTGCGAACTTGGCGGAACTCGGCGGGGGAACGCTGCTCGCCCCGGCGGACAGCGCCACCGTTTTCGACCATACCCTGCCGCCGGTGAGCGGCTCGCGGACGCTGTGGCAAACGCTGCTGGTGGCATTCGCCCTGCTCTTGCCGCTGGATGTCGCCGTGCGGCGGGTGATGTTCGGACGGGAGCAGTGGGAAAAAGGGTTGGGCTGGATTCGGGGTCGAATTTTGAAGCGTGCCGCAACGCTCGTCCCATCAGCCCCCGCCACCCGTTCCAGTGCGAAAAGTCTGCTGGCGGCGAAAAAGGAAGCGACGGCGGCGACTGTCCATCCCCCCGAAACAGAGACGTCCCCGCCGGTGGTCATCGCCCCCGCGCCAAAAACAGAACGGGCAGAAACGCCATCCTCCGAAAAAGAGGACGCCCCGCGCGGCAACCGGCTCAAAACCGGGCGGCTGCTGGACGCGAAACGGCGGACGCAGAAAGGTGGAAAGTGAGAAGGTGAGAAGGTGAGGCGTGAAACGTGATGCGTGATGCGTGACCTGAAACCCGAAACCGGAGACTTGAACTATGGAACTGAAAAACAAAACCGCGCTCATCACCGGGAGCGCGAAACGGGTGGGCAAAACGCTGGCGCTGGCGCTGGCGGAGCGCGGCTGTCACATTGTGGTGCATTACGGGCGTTCGGCGGACGCGGCGCGGGAAACCGTGCGCGAAATCGAAGCGTGCGGGGTGTCGGCGTGGGCATTTTCCGCCAATCTGGGCGATGAAACGGCGGTGGCGGGGGTGATTCCGCACGCGCTGGCACTGGCGGGGCGGCTCGATATTCTCATCAACAGCGCCTCCATTTTCCCGCCGGAAGATTTCCTCTCCGCCGATTCCCAAACGTGGGACAGGGCGATGATGGTCAATCTGAAAACGCCATTTTTGTTGAGTCAGGCATTTGTGCGCGCCCTGCCCGAAGGTCAGCCGGGGAAAATCATCAATTTGCTGGATGTGGTCGCCATGCGCCCGCAGAATCATCATTTCAGCTACACCATCAGCAAAACCGGGCTGGCAGGGTTGACCCAAGCGATGGCGGTGGCGGTGGCGGCGCGCAATATTCAGGTGAACGGGATTGCGCTGGGGGCAATTCTGCCGAATGTGAATGACGACCCGGCGCTCTTCGCGCGGCTGGTGGAGAGGATTCCCGCGCGGCGCACCGGCTCGCCCGCAGACGTGGCGCAGGCAATGCTCTATCTGCTCGACGCGGATTTTGTGACGGGGGAAATCATCCGCGTGGATGGCGGTCGGCATTTGGTGTGAGGGGGGCAATCTCCACGCTTTAATGACGGAGATTGTTTATTCCGCCGGGGCACAGGTCGGCGTTGCACGCCTCGCAATGACACTTGCGTATCCCGTCAGTCAATTTGAACCACTACCGCACCATCTACAAACTCGTCCAGCGAAATCGCATCCATTGGAAACTCACTCAATATCTGTTTATCCACTGTAACCAATGGAACATTCAGGCTCCTCGCCAGAGCTACAAACTCGCAGTCATATGCCGAACATCTGCTTTTGCTCACCAATCGTAACACGTCCAGTGATGCGATCTCGTATTCTCTCCCGCTCATCAATCCTGTGGTTTCGTCCATGATACGCACAGCGTCTTCGAAGGTCAAAAGATTCCTCCTAAGATATTGTGTCAACACGTTCTGCAACTCACTTCTCCATAAAACAGGCGCTGCCCACTCCGCATCTTTCAACAACGCTTTTTCTGCTTGACCTGATCGTTCGCTGCTCAGGTACAAGTAGCCAATGATGTTGGTGTCTACCACAATCATAACCGCCCTGCCGCCTTCACCGCGCTAAAGTCGTCATCACTGATTGGGTATCCCACCGTCTTTTTCCGCAAACGCCGTGCTCTTGCCAAGTATTCTTCCGGTTGAACTCTGTGGCTGTATATTGCCCGCTCTATGCACATAATCACTTCACTGTTCAGACTGCGTCGGTTAATCTCGGCATATTTTTTCAGCCGCACATAGAGTTCTTCGGGAACGTTTTTTATCGTTAGTGTTGGCATATCACCACCTCCACATAATGGTTCCATTATGCATTCATTATGGAAGATGCGCGCCGTTTTGTCAAGTATTAGCGGCGAAGGGGTGCATTTCAGTTTGGGGGCAGGCATGAAAAAATTCGCCACTGTGCCCACCGGCAGCGGGTCGGGGTGAAACAATTCCGGGGCGAGAATGGTGGCTTCTTCCGCCGAGGTGTGGAAGGGGAGCGGTGCGCCGACATTATTCAAAATGGGCGAGCGGCGGCGCGCAATATTCAGGTGAACGGGATTGCATTGGGGGCAACCCGGCGGTCGGCATTTGGTGTGAGGGGGATAGAACACGGATTGCACGGATGACACTGGTTTTCACCGATTTTTCGGGGATTTTTCCGGAGAAACCCGTGCAATCTGTATGCCGTATTTTTTGATGTTCACCCCACTAAAATCACATGCACAAACTTGGGACCGTGAACGCCCAGCGTGAGCGTCTGTTCGATGTCGGCGGTGCGGCTGGGTCCAGAAATCAGGTTCAGATTCGCCACCGTGCGCGCGGCGTCGGGGTTGGCGGCGATGAACGCCATCAGCGACGGGTAGAGGTCGGCGACCCGCAGCAGCGCGATGTGAACGGGCGGCATGAGCGACGCCAGCCGCCCTTTGCCCGCGCCGCTCGGCACCACCAGCGAGCCGGTGTCCGCCAGCCCGGCTTGCGCCCCCGTAATGCCGACGGTCACATCCGATGCGCCGAGCAACAATTCGCGGCGCGCGCCGGGGTCGGCGGGGAGGGGGATTTCCCGCGCGGAAAAGCCGTGCGCTGCCAACGCTTC
>JAJRSQ010000312.1 GCA_024278725.1 Chloroflexota bacterium | reverse complement strand
CGTCAGATGGAATATCGATGGTATTCCGTTCCGGTTGATATTTTGAATTCACTTTCATAACATTCACCCACACATTATAGCCACCAAACCCCATATCTGCAAACATTTTTTGGCGATATAATCATTTCTTTACGCAGATTTTACAACTTCAACCGTTTGCCGGGCGATTTCCAGCTCTTCGTTGGTGGGGATGACGAAAATTTTGACGAGGCTGTCGTCCGCGTGGATGGCGACGGCTTCTTTTTTGCGCCCGATATTTCTGGCGGCATCCAGTTTGATGCCCAGATTCTCCAGCCCTTCGCAGGCACGCCGACGCACTTCGTCGCTGTTCTCCCCTACCCCGGCAGTGAAGACAAGCGCGTCCACCCGCCCCAACGCGGCAATATACGCGCCGATGTATTTTCGAATACGATAACTGTACATCGCCAGCGCAAGCTCCGCCAATTCGTCGCCGGCGGCACACCGCGCTTCGATGTCGCGCAGGTCGTTAACCCCGGTAATCCCGATTAACCCGCTCTCCTTGTTCAACATCCGGTCAATTTCCGCAAACGATTTGCCGAGCTTGGTTCCCAGAAAATATACCACCGCCGGGTCTAAATCGCCGGAACGAGACCCCATCATCAACCCGGCAAGGGGACTGAACCCCATCGACGTATCCACCGAGCGTCCGCCCGCCACCGCCGCCATGCTCGCGCCGTTGCCCAGATGCGCGGTGATGATATTCGTTTCCGCCAACGGTTTGCCGAGCATTTCCGCCGCTTGCCGGCTCACGTACAGATGCGACGTGCCGTGAAAACCGTACACCCGAATGCGATGGTCGTCGTACAGATGGTTGGGGATGGCGTACCGATATGCGTGCGGCGGCATGGTCTGGTGGAAAGCGGTATCGAAAACCGCCACCTGCACCGCGTTGGGGAAGACCTCCTCCGCCACGGTGATGCCCTGCAAGTTTGGCGGATTGTGGAGCGGCGCAAACGGGGCAAGCCGCTCGATGGCGGTTTTCACGGCGGGGGTGATGATGGTGGTTGCGCTGAATTGCTCGCCGCCGTGTACCACCCGATGCCCCACCGCGTCAATCTCGGCGGCATCGGCAATCACGCCGACTTCCGCGTCCATCAGTAATTCCGCCACCTGTTGCAACCCGGCGCGATGGTCTTTCAGCGCACCGTCGCGGGTCACCGTGTGGGCATCATCCCCTTTAAAAACCGTATGCACAATGCGACCGGATGTTTCACCGATGCGCTCAACCAGTCCGGTGGTCAGTACCCGTTCTGCGGGCAACTCAAACAGTTTGTATTTTATGGATGAACTTCCGGCATTAATGACGAGCGTTTTCATGGGTCACTCCATTTGCGCCTGAATGGCGGTGATGACGACAGTGTTCACGATGTCTTCGACGGTGCAGCCCCGGCTCAAATCGTTGACCGGCTTGTTCAGCCCCTGCAACACGGGACCGATGGCGATGGCGCCCGTTTCGCGCTGGACGGCTTTGTAGGTGTTGTTGCCGGTATTCAAATCGGGGAAGATGAAGACCGTTGCCTGCCCGGCGACCTTCGAGTCGGGCAGTTTTGTGCGGGCAACGGAAAGGTCAACGGCGGCATCGTATTGGATGGGACCCTCCACCGGCAAATCGGGACGCCGTGTTTTGACGATGCGGGTGGCTTCGCGCACTTTTTCCACTTCCGCCCCTTTGCCCGAATCACCGGAAGAATAGGACAGCATCGCCACTTTCGGCTCGATGCCGAAGGCTTTCGCCGTGTCCGCCGAAGCGATGGCAATTTCCGCCAACTCCTGCGCGTTGGGGTCGGGATTGACGGCGCAGTCGCCATACACCAGCACGCGGTCTTCCAGCGCCATAAAAAAGACCGAAGAGACCACCGAGAAATCGGGTTTGGTTTTGATGAATTGCAGCGCCGGGCGAATGGTGTGCAACGTGGTATGCACCGCCCCGGAGACCATTCCGTCCGCCACGCCTTTGTAAACCATCATCGTGCCGAAATACGATACATCGCACATCAGGTCATTCACCAGCTCGCGGGTGATGCCCTTGTGTTTTCGCAATTCATACAGGGTGTCCGCATACTCCTGAAATTGCGGCGCGGTGGAGGGTTGGATGATATTCACCTTCGACAGGTCAATGCGCAAACTTTCGTTTTGCACGATATTGCGGATTTCGATGGGATTGCCCAAAAGGGTGATGTCCACCAGTTCCTGAAATTGCAGGATTTCCACGGCTTTCAAAATGCGGATTTCCGTCCCTTCCGGAAAAACGATGTGCTTTCGGTTGGCGCGCGCTTTCTGCTGCAAATTGTAGATGAACATGCGGGGGCTGATGCCGACGGGCTTGGTGGCGGTAATCAATTCGCCGAGGCGGTCGGTATCGACATATTTTTCAAACATGCGCAGGCTTAATTCGATTTTCCCTTTGTTGTCCGGGGTGATGTATGCCCGTATCGGTTCAATCTCGGTGGCGATGGTGTAGGTGTCGCCGGTGGTGGAAAGGATGGGCGGCAAATTCGACAGCCCGTCGAGCAGGTTTTGCAGCGGTTCAGCCGGTTGCAGTCCGCCGGTGAGCAATATCCCCGCCACGGATGGATAATTGAGGGACTGGTTCGCCTGCAACGCCGCCAAAATTACATCGCCCCGGTCGCCGGGGGTGATGAGCAGCACGTTTTTGGAAAAATACGGCAGGTAATGTTCCATATGCATCGCAATCACACGATATTGGTACACTTTATTGCGCAGTTGATTCCAGCCGTACAGCACGCTCGCGCCCAGCGCCTCTTTGATTTCCTCCACCGTGGGGCTTCCGAGTGTGTTGTTGGTGGGAATGACCGCCACCAGATAATCGGGATTGTTGACGCTGTTTTTCACCGCTTCGGCAATTTCATCCAGTTTGGCTCTGTCGGCGCGGTTGACGACGACGCCCAAAATGTGGCAATCTTTTTCGCGGAAAGAATCCACCGCGATGAGCGCGGAACCGGCGATAGTATCCGGGGAGCGGTTCGCGCCGTTGGTCAAAAT
>JAJRSQ010000018.1 GCA_024278725.1 Chloroflexota bacterium | reverse complement strand
TGTGATGAGCCGATTTCCGCGCTGGATGTGTCCATTCAAGCGCAGGTCATCAACCTTTTGCAGGATTTGCAGGAGGAATTCGGGCTGACTTATCTCTTCATCGCCCACGACCTTTCGGTGGTGCGGCACATCAGCGACCGCATCGCGGTGATGTATCTGGGTAAACTGGTCGAATTGGCTGACCGGAAAACATTGTACGACAATCCGATGCACCCCTACACGCAGGCGTTGCTTTCCGCCGTGCCCATCCCCGACCCGGTGGTGGAAGAAAAACGTCAGCGCATCATCTTGCAGGGTGATGTTCCCAGCCCGGCGAATCCGCCGAAGGGTTGCAACTTCTGCACCCGTTGTCCGAAAGCCTTTGAACCGTGCTATGAAACAGAGCCGGAATTCAGAGAACTTGAACCCGACCATTGGGTTGCTTGCCATCTGTATTAAAAACCGCACCGGCTTCGGTGGGTTTTGAACCTTGAACGGGTGCTGTGCGTATAACGTTTGGTGACCATTTTTGCCAAAACATAGCTTTGACATCGAACCGTTAAAGTGCGCTAGTTCCCGAAAATACTCCTGATTAATGAGGGATGTTGTATGTTACGATTTATAATTCGACGTATTTTGGGGTTTATCCCTGTCCTGTTGGGCGTTGTCATCTTCACTTTCTTTATGGCGCGCGCAATTCCCGGTGGACCTTTTGACTTTGTGGGCGATAGAAGTTTGCCGCCATCGGTTGTGAAAAACCTTGAGGCGAAATACCATCTGGATTGGTCTCAGGGCAAACAATTTGTGTCATATATGATTGGTGATGAAATGAAAATCGGTTCATTCACCATATATGACCTCGACCCCTCTGCTCCGGCGTACTCCTATGGCGTTTTACGCGGCGACTTGGGTCCTTCGTTCCGGTATCGCGGGCAGACGGTGAACGACATTATTTCTCAAACCTTCCCCCTTTCGGCGCAATTGGGGATTATGGCTATCATTCTGGGTTTGATTATCGGTATCCCCGCCGGTATTATTTCCGCATTGAAACAAAATACCTGGCTTGATTACTCGGCAACATTTGTGGCTGTGTTGGGGGTTTCCATTCCCAGTCTGGTGATGGCGCCGCTGCTCATCTGGATTTTCTCCGTGAAATTGGGGTGGTTCCCCGCTGCCACGTGGGGGGCGAAGCCGCCGTATTTCCAGAATATGTTCCTCACCCCCGGCTTCGATTGGGGGAACTATTTCATGCACGCTGTTATGCCGGTGTTCGCATTGGGGACAGGGCTTTCAGCCTCATTTGCCCGGCTGATGCGCGCCAGCCTGTTGCAGGTTATTCGGGAGGACTATATTCGTACCGCCCGCGCCAAAGGATTGCATGAACGCGCTGTCATTTACAGCCATGCGTTGAAAAACAGCCTGATTCCCGTCGTCACCATCATTGGTCCGATGTTTGCCGGATTGATTACCGGCACGCTTGTGATTGAGCAGATTTTCGGGCTGAATGGCATGGGGAAACACTTTGTGCAAAGCATTACCAACCGTGATTATGCGGTGGTATTGGGAACTATTTTGATTTATACCATCCTGTTGGTGTTCTCAAACTTGCTGGTTGACTTGATGTACGGGTGGCTTGACCCGCGCATTCGTTTTGATTAAAAAAGATGATTTAGGACGGAGATAAAAAATGGCAGTAGCAGAACTCCCCGCTGCGGGACAATTGGCACGTAAGCCGCGCAGTTTGATGTCAGATTCCATCAATCGGCTGAAGAAGAATAAGCTTGCCATCATCAGCATCGTGTTTTTGGTGGTAGTCGTTTTCTCGGCGTTTGTGCTGGCGCCGTACATCACCACCGGCGATTTCGCTGACCAGGATTTAATGCAAAATAATGCCGTGCCGGCATGGATGGTTCCTCTGATGCCCGAAGGTGCGGAAAACTATGCCCGCATCAGCACCGATTTTATCCTCGGGGCGGATGATTTGGGGCGTGATTTGTGGACGCGAACCGTTTATGGCGCACGTATTTCACTGCTCGTCGCCATTGTTGCTTCTACCGTGAGCTTGCTGATTGGTACGGTGTACGGACTGGTGTCCGGTTATGTCGGCGGCATGGTGGATACGGTGATGATGCGGATTGTTGACTTTTTGTATGGGTTCCCTTTCCTGATTGTGGTTATTTTGCTGCAAACATATTTCAAGGCGGTTGCCCGACGCGGTGTCGGCAGCGGCTTTGGGCAGTCTTTGGTTGCGCTAAACGCTTCAATGGGGGGGATGTTATTCCTGTTCATTGCAATTGGGATGGTGAACTGGATTGGTATGGCGCGTATTGCGCGTGGGCAGGTGTTGTCTGTGCGCAGAAAAGAATATGTGGAAGCCGCAAAAGCGGTGGGTGCGCCCGACACGCGCATTATTTTCCGCCATATTCTGCCCAATATTGTGGGTCCGTTGATTGTGGTGGAGACACTGGCAATTCCGGGCTACATTTTCCTGGAAGCATTTTTGAGCTTCATCGGTTTGGGGGTGGATGCTCCGACACCCAGTTGGGGGATTATGATTTCGGAAGCCGCGCCCGGCATTCGCACTTATCCCAACCAGCTTTTGCCGCCGGCTATTGCTTTGACGCTGACCACCCTTGCTTTTAACTTTATGGGTGACGGTTTGCGAGACGCATTTGACCCGCGATTGAAAGAATGATGCATCGCGGCAAAAATAAAATTTGTCAATTTCCCGATTTTCAGCTAATATTGTATATGCAAATCTACGAAAACAATTGAATCTTAGAAGTGCCGAAGTATGTGCTCACTTGAAAGGAGGTGGTGTCCACCCAAGGTCGTTATCAATGTAAATTTCATTGCAGTTAACATTAATGCCCCTAGTTTTGGTTTTACGTCTGCGTTTTGGCAGGCAAAAAAATTCAATCTGGTTAATTCAGTTAACCAAGGAGGAGAGAACACATATGTTTTCTAAAAGAACTCTGTTGTTGGTAGTGGTTATTGCTATGCTGGCGGCAGTCGCTGCGCAGTGTGGCGCTGCTCCCACGCCCGAAACCGTAACCGTAGTGCAAACCGTTGTGGTTACCAAAGAAGTTAAGGGTGAAACCGTAACCGTTGTGGAAACGGTTGAAAAAGAAGTTGTGGTGACCAAAGAAGTGCAGGTAGAAGTTGCGCCCGCCACTCGTTATGATGGCAAAGTGACGCTGAACCTCAACCTCGGCACCGAACCCCCCACGCTTGACCCCGCATTGGCAACAGACACCACGTCTGTGAACCTTGACCGCAACCTGTTTGTGGGTCTCACTGAATTTGACCCTGTAACCGGTGACGTGTCTCCGATGCTGGCGACCGACTGGTCTGTCTCGGATGACGGGCTGACCTGGACGTTCAACCTGCGCAACGACATCCCCTGGGTGCATTATGACCCCGCAACCGGCGAAACCGTGCAAGTTACCGATGGTGACGGCAATCCCCGGTTTGTGAATGCATACGATGTGGAATACGGCGCCAAACGCACCATCAACCCTGAAACTGCTTCAGACTATGCCTACGTGACATACATCATCAAAAACGCGATGGAAATTAACACCGGTGAAGATGCCGATGGCAATCCCACCGAACTGACTTTGGATGACGTGGGTGTGAAAGCATTGGATGAAAGCACCGTTCAATTCACTCTCGAAAATCCTGCCGGTTACTTCCCCGCCATCGCCGGGATGTGGATTCTGCGTCCGCAACCGCAATGGACAATTGAACAATACGGCGAACGCTGGATTGAAGCCGGTTTGATTGACACCAATGGTCCGTACGTTTTGGACGAATGGATTCACGGCGGCAGCATGCGCCTGGTGAAAAACCCGCTCTGGATTAATGCTGACAACGTACAGATTGAAGTCATTGACTTGCTGATGATCCAAGAAGCCTCAACCGCCTTCGCGCTGTACGAAAACAACGAGTTGGACACCACCGGCGTGCCCTCGCCTGAACTGGATCGCGTGAAAGCTGACCCGGTATTGAGCGAACAACTGCGCATCGCCCCCGTGCCCTGCACCTACTACTACGGTTTCGTGAATACCAAACCGCCGTTTGATGACGTTCGTGTTCGCCGCGCATTCAGCGCCGCCATTGACCGCCAAGGTCTGGTTGACAACGTCCTCAAAGGTGGACAGATTCCTGCGACTAGCTTTGCTCCTCCCGGAATCTTCGGCGCTCCCGAACCCGGCACCGTTGGCTTGGGCTACGATCCTGAGTACGCCAAGGCACAGCTGCAAGACTTCCTGGACGAAAAAGGTATGACTTTGGACGAATTCAACAGCACCTATGACATCGTTCTCGGTCACAATACTTCCGAAGGTCACGCACGAATCGCCGCCGCCATCCAGCAAATGTGGAAAGACAACTTGGGCACTGAAGTCCGTGTGGAAAATCAGGAATGGAAAGTTTACCTGAAAACCATCAAGAAAAATACCCCCATCGAAGACGAATTCAGCATCTATCGCCTCGGTTGGTGTGCGGACTACCCGGATGAAAACAACTGGGTGTACGAAGTGTTCAATAGCGAAGCCGGTTCAAACCGCGTTCGCCGCAACTGCGCCGACCCGACCTGTGAAGAGACCACCGGTCCGAGCAAGTTTGATGAACTGACCGCAGCAGCCGGCATTGAACAAGACCCGCAAAAACGTATTGAAATGTACAAAGAAGCCGAAGATATTCTGGCTCGTGAAGAGGCTGCTTACGCACCGATTTACCACTACACCAGCGTGGGTGTCACGAAACCGTGGCTAACCCGCAACTACCCGACTCTGGGTGGTGCGGACTGGTACAACTGGAAAATCGATGTCGAAGCGAAAAACGCGGCAATGCAGTAATTGTCGTTAATCGACGCCGGTTTCCGGTTGTTGATACAGCAGTAAATGAGAGCCGGGTGGCATTTGCCATCCGGCTTTTTTTTGGCAAAAAAAAATGCGCTGCTTGCGGCGGCGCGTTTCAGGTTTCGCGGTATTTGATTGGGGGGCGGGTTTAATAGCCAAATGCCAACCGGTTCCATAATTTGGCAGGGAAATCATTTGCTTGCATCAACTTTTGTACGGCTTCCACATCATATGCCACTCGGTGCAGGGTGAATTCCATCGAATTGGTGTTCAAGATGCCATATGAAGCCCGCGCATCGCCATCACGCGGTTGACCGACGCTACCGGGATTGATGATTAATCGGCGGGCGTTCAATTTTTGCACAAAGGTTTCTGTTTCGGGGATGATGGTTTCGCAAATGCCGGAGGTCTGCGCTTCCGCATAAATGACCGGGCTGTGAGTGTGCCCCACAAAGCAATACGGCGTTTCAAAATGCTTGAAGTTCAACTGCGCGACTTTGGGGTATAAAATATATTCCCATATGGGATGACGGGGACTGCCATGTACGAGGGTAAATATATCTTCCTCAATGATGTAGAGCGGCAAATTGTCCAGATACGCCCGATTTTCCGCAGTCAGTTGGTTTTGTGTCCACAATACGGCGAACCGCGCATTTAAATTGAATTCATCAACATCCAACTTATCCAGCACCGCCCAATCATGATTGCCGGCGATGGCAGCATGTTCATATTCGTTCAGCCGTTCAACACACTCATTGGGGCTTGGTCCGTAACCGACCACGTCACCCAGACACCAAATTTTGTCGAATTGCCCTTCTGCGGTATCGAGTACCGCATCAAGCGCGGTGATGTTGCCGTGAATGTCCGAGATGACCAAATAGCGCATAGTAAATCCTTGTTAGCGGAAACATTGCTTAAAATCTGTACTATCATACCATAAGTTTCAGAATAGTAAAAGTGAACGCCGCATCTCCGTCGGTGACTAAATTCACACAAGTTATATGCGTTATTTCTAAATGGTGCTATAATATTTTTCGGTTACAGTAGGACAGTAATTTCCATTTATAATTGCGCATAACCTAACGAGGAGGTTGGAATCCTATGGGTATTACGAAAGAAACTGCGTTGCAATATCACTCTATGGGAAGACCGGGGAAAATCGAAGTTGTTCCCACCAAGCCGACCAGCACGCAGCTTGATTTGGGACTGGCATATACGCCGGGTGTGGCTGTGCCCGTGCTGGAAATTGCCAACAATCCCGATGATGTGTTCAAATATACTGCCAAAGGGAATTTGGTTGCCGTGGTGTCGAACGGCTCGGCGATTTTGGGACTGGGCAACCGGGGACCGATGGCATCCAAGCCGGTGATGGAAGGCAAGGGCGTTCTCTTCAAGCGTTTTGCAGACATTGATGTTTTTGACATCGAAGTGGATGCAACCACGGCGGAAGAGGTCATCAATGTGGTGCGGGCGATTGCTCCCACATTCGGCGGCATTAATTTGGAGGACATCAAAGCGCCGGAATGTTTTGTAATTGAAGAAACATTGAAGGGCATGCTCGATATTCCGGTGTTCCATGACGACCAGCACGGAACCGCCATCATTGCCACTGCCGGGTTGATGAATGCGCTGGAAATTTCCGGGAAAAATATTGCCGATATTTCCATTGTGGTGAACGGTGCGGGCGCGGCAGCGGTTGCCTGCGCGGAAATGTTCATTCTGGCGGGCGCACAGCGCAAAAATATCACGATGGTCGATTCTCGCGGCGTGATTCATACCGGACGCGCGGAACAACTGAACGAATACAAAAAACGGTTCATGAAAAATACCGAGGCGCGAACACTGGCGGATGCCGTGCGCGGCGCGGATGTGTTTATGGGGCTTTCGGTGGCGGATGTGCTGACCCCGGAAATGGTCAAATCCATGGCAGACCATCCCGTCATTTTCGCAATGGCGAACCCAGACCCCGAAATTCGGTATGAATTGGCGAAAGAAGCCCGCCCCGATGCGATCGTGGCGACGGGGCGCAGTGATTATCCCAATCAGGTGAACAATGTGCTGGGCTTCCCCTTCATTTTCCGCGG
>JAJRSQ010000311.1 GCA_024278725.1 Chloroflexota bacterium | reverse complement strand
TGCCGGGCAGTACCCCCCCCGGCGATACCGTCGCCGCACCACCCGCCGCCGCCATCCCGGTGGATGATGCGTTTGCGGGGATGGACATCCGCGTGAAATTCAACGACGAACGCATTGAAACCATGTCGCTGGAACAATATCTGCGCGGGGTGGTTCCGGCAGAAATTCCCGCCACGTGGCATCCCGAAGCGTTGAAGGCGCAGGCAATCGCCGCCCGTTCATACGCCGCCAACGCCATCCGGCGGGCGCGGTATCTGCAAAAAGGATTCGACATCAGCACCAATCCCGATGTTGACCAAAATTACCGCCCCGACAAAATCCACCCCGCCACCGACAAAGCGATTCTCGCCACCAAAGGACTGGTGATGCTGTACGGTCGTCATCCCATTGATGCGGTCTACTCCGCCAATTGCGGCGGCTTCACCCGCAACAGCGAAGACGTCTTCAAAAAGAGTGATGGCTCGCCCGCCGACCCCACCCCGTACCTGCGCGGCGTCCCCTGCCCCGCCCCCGGTCCCAAAAACGGGCACGGCGTGGGGTTGTGTCAATATGGCGCGCAGGAAATGGCGCGCACCGGCAGCACCTTTCGGCAAATTTTGAGCCATTATTATACCGGCATCACCATCGCCCAATGGACATATACGCCGCCCCAAACCACCGGCACGGCGACGGTGGGACTCACGTCGCCCGGCGGCTGGCAGGTGGACATCACCCGCTCCGCCGGCATCCCCATCATTGTGGGCAATTTGGCAGACCGAAAAGACGTGCCCATCACCGTCACCGACCCAAACGGCAACACGTTTGTGGCGCAAAGCGGCGCAAAACCGGAATTCGGCGCGGGTGGTTTTGAAATTCTGGTGTCCGGCGGCGCGGGGGCGTACCGGCTGGCGTTTCTGGGGCAAACCTTCACCCTGCAACACGACGGCAAAACCACCGTGCGGCTGAACATCGCCCCGCCGAAAAAAGCGCAACCCGCCCGCAGCACCATTCGCGGCTCGCTCACCGACGCCGGCGGCAATCCGCTCGGCGGGCTGACCGTGCGCCTGCAATCGGAAAACACAGTGCAAGCCTTCACCACCGGCAACGACGGGCAATTTCAATTCGATGACCTGCCGGCGGGCACATACGATTTGGCGGAACTTTCCAGCGGGGTCTCGCAAACTATTTTGTTCGATGGCAAAACGCCGCAAACGGTGTCGCTGGTCATCCCCGGCACATCCGCCACCCCCACCGAAACGTGGACTGCAATTGCCACCGAACTGCCGGGCGACATTCCGCTGTTCGTCGGCGACATCGGCACCAAAGGGGAAACCATCACCGTCACCGCGCCATCGGGGGCGCAAACCACCGTCCGCAGCGGCGACAAACCGGAATATGGCGTCGGCGGCTTCGAGGTGTACGCCCCGGAAATCGGCTCGTATACCCTCAGCTTTTTGGGGCGACAGGTCTCAGTGCAGGGCACGGGAAAAATGATGAAATTATCGTTCCAACAGGCGACCCCGGAAGAGATGGCGCGGCTGATTTCCGCCGCACTCCCCCTTTCCAAAATCGAATCGCTCTTGAAGGAACTGAAAAAAGAAACGGATGCAGGCAATCTATTCTCCATTGAAGAGGTGTAATCGTGCAATCATCGCTGTTTGAAATCGGTCCGCCCCGGCTCTCGGTGGCGGATGTGAACGCGCACATTCGGCACGTGCTGGAAACGGATGACCTTCTGCAGGATTTGTGGATGGAAGGGGAAATCTCCAACTGGCGACCCGCCAGTTCGGGGCACATTTATTTCACCCTGAAAGACGCGACTGCCAGCATTCGCTGTGTCATCTGGCGGTCAACGGCGGCGCGGCTGCGCTATCGCCCGCGCGGAGACGGCGAAGCGGTGGCGCTGTACGGGCGCGTTTCCATGTATGAAGCGGGCGGCGCGCTGCAATTTTATGTGAACGATATTGAACCGGTGGGGGTCGGCGCGCTGTATGAGCAGTTTGAACGCTTGAAACGGAAACTGGAGGGGGAAGGATTATTCGCGGCGGAACACAAACGCGACTTGCCCCCCTTCCCCAAACGCATCGGCGTGGTCACGTCCGCCAAAGCCGCCGCCCTGCGCGACATTCTGAACGTGCTGGCGCGACGGTATCCGCTGGCGGAAGTGACGCTCGCCCCGGCGGCAGTGCAGGGCACGGATGCCCCCGCCGAAATTGTGGCAGCGCTGAAACGGCTGTACGCCCTTTCGCCGCCGCCGGATGTCATTTTGCTGGCGCGAGGCGGCGGTTCCATCGAAGATTTGTGGGCGTTCAACGATGAAACGGTGGCGCGCACGGTCTTCACCGCGCCCGTGCCGGTGGTGACCGGCGTGGGGCATGAAACGGATTTCACCATTGTGGATTTTGTATCCGACCGGCGCGCACCCACACCCTCCGCCGCCGCCGAAGTCGCCACCCCGGACGCGCAGGAATTGAAAGGATACATCGGCGGGTATGCGTATCAAATCAAAGCCACCGTAGAAAATCGGTTGGCGGAAATGCGGGCGCAGTTGCAGGAAAAGCAACGCCAGCTCGATTACCTTTCGCCGCAGAACCAAATTAACAACCGCCGCCAGCAAATTGACGACATGGTGCAAAGCATGGGACGCACCCTGCAGCACACCGTTTCACTCTGGCGCGAACAGATTTCCGGCGCGGAAGCCCGGCTCGCCGCGCTCAGCCCGCACGCCACCCTCGCCCGTGGATACGCCATTGTGCAAAAGGGAGACGCGCCCGTCGCCCGCACGGGGGATGTTGCCCCCGGAGACCGCATCGCCGTCACCGTTGCGGACGGCACTTTTTCCGCAGACGTTATTTAAAAGGGAGATTCTCATGGAAAAAAACATCGAATCACTGTCGTTTGAAGAAGCCTTCGCCGCATTGGCTAAAATTTTGCAACAGTTGGAAGCGGGAGACTTGCCGCTGGCGGAGTCGTTGGCGTTGTATGAGCGCGGCATGGCACTGGCAAAACACTGCAACGTTCAACTGGACACCGCCGAGTTGAAAATCAAAACCCTCGCCGAAAATTCCGCCGGAACAGCAGGTTAATTTACCATAACAAAATTGGTGGGCTTGCGTTTTCTATCAGCATGATGTAAACTACAGTAGTTGTAGTAGACTAACTGCGTGGAGCCTGTTTTTATGGCGAACAATGGTCGAGCGAAAGCTCTTGAATCTACCCTAGCAACCTTGCGCAAACGCTTCGGCGACGGCGCAATTATGAAGCTGGGCGAAACCACAAAATTAAACGTTGAAGCAATCCCCACCGGCGCATTATCGTTAGACATCGCGCTGGGTATCGGCGGGTTGCCTCGCGGGCGCATTGTTGAAATTTACGGTCCGGAAAGTTCCGGGAAAACAACGTTGTGCCAGCACGTCATTGCCGAAGCGCAAAAGCGCGGCGGGGTGGCGGCATTTGTGGATGTGGAACATGCGCTCGACCCCAGTTACGCCAAAAAATGCGGGGTGAATATTGACGAGCTGTATGTCTCTCAGCCGGACACCGGCGAGCAAGCGTTAGAAATCACCGAAGCGTTGGTGCGCTCGCAAGCCATTGATGTGGTGGTGGTTGATTCGGTGGCGGCGCTGGTTCCCCGCGCGGAAATCGAAGGCGAAATGGGCGACAGCCATATGGGGTTGCAGGCGCGCTTGATGAGCCAAGCTCTGCGAAAATTGAATGGTGCGGTCAAACAAAGTAACGCTATTTTGATTTGCACCAACCAATTGCGTCAAAAAATCGGTGTTATGTTTGGAAATCCTGAGACCACCACCGGCGGGATGGCACTCCGCTTTTATTCGTCGGTGCGGTTGGACATTCGTCGGATTCAAGCCATCAAACAAGGGGCGGAAGTCGTCGGTAATCGCACCAAAGTTACCGTGAAAAAGAACAAAGTTGCCCCCCCGTTCAAAGTGGTGGAATTCGACATTATGTACAATGAAGGTATTTCCATTGCCGGGGATGTATTGGACTTGGCGGTTGAAGCAAGCATTGTTGATAAACGCGGTTCGTTCTACAACTATGGAGAAATTCGGTTGGCACAGGGGAGAGAAAACGCCAAAAAATATCTGGTGGAAAATCCAACCCTGCTGAACGAAATCGAAAACAAGATAAGAGAGGTTTATCAGCTTCAACCAAACATCATCGAGAGCGAATCTGTCTCATAACTTGAACACGCTTGCCTCGGCTTTGCTATTGAACGGCTTAATCACCGAATTAACCTTCGGTTTTGTGTTGCTATCGGTATATTTTTCATCGCCCAACGGTATGTGGCGATAACTTAGGTTTTGGCGTACCTGTAGCATCACTGTATCAAAAATTATGCCCTTTTCTGGCTGCGGCAATCGTGCCGCAGCTATTTTTTTATACGGTGACAGGCTTGTCCGGCATTATCACGGCGTTGGTTATTCAAAAGAAGAACAAGGAACGGGTCAACGTTTTTTTAGACCATGACTTCGCTTTTGCCATCACGCTGAACGCCGCCCTTTCGCTGAAGAAGGGGCAACATCTGAGCGATGATGCCATTGAAACGCTGAAACACACCGACGCCATCGACAAAGCGTACCAGCAATCGCTCAACTTTCTTTCCTACCGCGCCCGTTCGGAAGCGGAAGTGGCGCAATATCTGCGCAAAAAAGAAACCGCAGACGACATCATCGAACTGGTGACCGCGCGGTTGCGCCAACGCGGATACCTGAACGACGCCGCTTTCGGCGAGCAATGGGTCGCCAGCCGAAGCCGCTCCAAACCCAAAGGCGTCCGCGCCCTGCGGTATGAGCTTCGGCAAAAAGGGCTGTCCGATGCCGATATTGACGCCGCGCTGGTGGCGCTGGATGAAGAATCGCTGGCATGGCAAGCTGTAGAAAACAAATTACCGCGCTGGCAATCGCTGGATGTCCGGACGCGACGAAAAAAAATTTCCGCATTTTTAGCGCGCCGCGGTTTTAATTACGATGTGATTTCCGCAACGCTCGCTAAAATTGAAGACCAATATACGAACCTTGACAACTAATTTATGAAAAAGAGGAAGGACAAGACATGGAATATCTATTCCCCGTGATTATTACAGGGATAGTCAGTCTGTTAATCGGGGGCTTCGCCGGATATATCATCCGCCGCATCACCGTTGACTCAAAAATAAAATCCGTTGAAGCAACTGCCCGCGAAATTATTGAGAAGGCTGAATCCACCCGCAAAGAAATTGAAGTACAGGCAAAAGAAGAACGTCTCAAACTGCAAAATCAGGCTGAACGCGAAATTCGGAAGCGTCAGCACCGCATTACGCAACATGAAGAACGCCTGCAAAAACGGCAGGAAAGCATTGAACGGCGTTACGAAAATCTCGAAAAACGGGAAAAAGCAATCAACAAACGCCAAAGCGCGCTCGACCGCCGCGCCAACGAGCTGAGCGATTTGGAAGCACAACGGGTCAAAGAACTGGAACGGGTTTCCGGAATGACCAAAACCGAGGCGAAAGGGGAACTGCTGAAAGCCGTGGAACTCGACGCCCGGCAGGATATGGCACGGGTGCTGCGCGAAGTTGAAGCGGAAACGAAAATGGAAGCCGACCGCAAAGCCCGCGAAATCATCACCCTCGCCATCCAGCGCGTCGCCTCCGACCAAGTGGCGGAAACAACCGTCTCCACCGTTTCCCTCCCCAGTGATGACATGAAAGGGCGCATCATCGGGCGGCAAGGACGAAACATCCGCGCCTTTGAAGTGGCATCCGGCGTGGAAGTAGTGGTGGACGACACCCCCGATGCCATCATTTTAACTTCCTTCGACCCGGTACGGCGCGAAATTGCCCGCCAAGCGATGGAAATTCTCATCAATGACGGACGCATCCATCCGGCACGCATTGAAAAAGTATTGAAGAAAGTTTCGGCGGAGATGGAACGCACCCTGCAGGAAGCGGGGGAAAACGCGGCATTCGAAGCGAATGTGCCGGGCTTGCATCCCAACATCATCAAACTGCTGGGGCGCTTGAAATACCGTACCAGCTACGGGCAAAACCAACGCCTGCACGCCATCGAAACGGCGCATCTGGCAGCCATCATCGCCTCGGAATTGGGCGCGGATGTGAAAGTGGCGCGGATGGGCGGGCTGCTGCACGACATCGGAAAAGCCATTGACCATGAAGTTGAAGGTCCGCACGCCATCATCGGCGCGGATGAAGCCAAAAAATACGGTGTGCCGCCGAAGGTCGTTAATTGTATTGCCGCCCATCACCATGAAGTTGAGCAGGAAACGCTGGAAGCGGTGATTGTGGAAGCCGCCGACGCAATATCGGGCGCGCGCCCCGGCGCACGGCGCGAAAGTTTGGAAAATTATGTGAAACGAATCAAGGCGTTGGAAGATATTGCCAACTCCTTCAAAGGGGTGAAGGAATCCTTCGCCATTCAAGCCGGGCGGGAAATTCGGATTGTGGTCAAACCGGACGAAGTGGACGATTACGCCGCCCTGACCCTCTCGAAAGATATTGCCCGGCAGGTGGAAGAAGATTTGCAGTATCCCGGTCAAATTAAAATCACGGTCATTCGGGAAACCCGGATGGTCGATTACGCAAAATAATTGCCCGCACCAAAAAAGACGCTCGCTTGAGCGTCTTTTTTTTTGTAGTGGTTCAAATTAACTGACGAGATACGCAAGTGTCATTGCAAGGCGTGCAACGCCGACCTGTGCCCCAACGGGGTAAGCAATCTCCGTCATTGAAGCATGGCGATTGCTTCGCTACGCTCGCAATGACAACCGGTCACCTTTGCATCAGTCAAAAAATACCACTACCTTTTTTTATACCGGCGAAACCAACCGCGGGGCATCGGCATCCACCTGCAATTGAACCGCCCCCGCCGCCGATTGTACCCCTTCGGGGCTGAAAGCATCGCCGTCGAGGCGGTAGACCGCCGCATTTCCCCCGCGCCAACGGGGCGAAAGTTGTGGCGGGCGCAACTGCACATTCACCGGCGCGGACGCTTCCACTCGAATTTGCCCGCTGATGTCGCAACTGGTGAAAACATGGGTGGGCGCGGATGCCTGCCATACCAGCGGCGATTCATCACCGCCGCCGCCGCTCAATCCGCCGGCATCGCACAAATAATGCACCCGAATGTGTGTCCGGTTGTCGGGCAGCACCCGCAAAACACCCCGGTCGGCGGTTTGCCGCCACAGCGATGCCAGATGCGCGAAAATTCGCCGCGCCGGTTTTTCGCGGTCGAAATCGGCATACACCCCCAACCCCGCCTCAAACGGATTCGGCGCGTTGCGCACATCATTCAACATCCATTTTATCCCCCCCGCAAACCCTTCGGCGCGCAAATAACAGAGCATCGCGGCTTCATGCAACGCGGTAATCCGCGCATCCACCGGCTTTGAGCGGGCGGGGTCGGTGCTTTCATCGGTGGAGTATCCGAATTCCCCCATGATAATCGGCTGGGTGGGGAAAGTGCGCTGCAACGCCTTCAACATACTGAAAATATTGGTGAGCCGTTGGTAGCCCACGCTGCCATATTTGTGAATTTGGTGAAAATCGAGCGCGCGGTTGGCGGGAAGCGCCGCCAGCACCTCCCAATTCCACCCCACCGACACCATCCGGGTGGGGTCGGCGGCTTTGAGGGGCGCGAGTTGCGGCGATAGCCACGCCGCAATGGTATCGTTCAACAGCTTGAAAAAGGGTCGCCATTTTTCGGCTTGCGCGCTGAACATAAAATCAACGATGGACGGCATCCCGGAGGTCATCGCTTCCTGCCCGAACCGGATATACGCCTCCACCGCGTTGCGATAATAGTAGGCTTTGTTGGCATCATTGCGCAACAGCGCGGGGATGCGGGACATATCAATCGCACTGCGCGGCACAAATTCGCCATACCGGTCTATCAGCGCCGATGTGAGCAGCGGACACGGCTCGTTGGGGTATGTTGCCACCAATAAATTGTACAAACGCGGCTCATTTTCCAAATCCCAACTGTGAATGACCGGATTTCCCCGAAAATGGGTGGCGATTTTGGCATTGGTCGCGCCCACTTGCGCCAAATGCGGGCTGTGTTCATCATTAAACGTGAGCATAATTGCCAGATTGTACTTTTCCGCCAGCTTCGCCACCGCATCGAAACGCTGCCACTGCCCGGTTTCAATTTCCGTGCGATTATCTTTCTGCACAAACAGGCGCACGGTGTTGAAACCGGCGGCGCGCGCTTTGGAAAAATCCTGTTCAATCAAAGCCAAGTCGAACAGACTCGGCTGCCACATGCGCCATGTGCGGTCGAAGTATCCTTCATAATTCACGCCCACGGTGAAAAAAGGCATGCCGTTGGGCGATAAAATTCCCGGCTCGGCGGGATTCAATCGGAATAATGCCATAAATTCTGCCCGCTACGGTTGGGGGGGGATTTTCAACTGCATGCCGGGACGAATACGGCTCGGCGAATCAATCACATCCCGGTTGGCGTCAAAAATGATGCGCCACAAATTGCCGTTGCCATAAAATTTTTGCGCAATGCGGTACAGCGAATCGCCCGCTTGCACGATGTATATCTGCTCGGTGGGGGGCGGCGGCGGGGGCGGCGGATCCACCGGCGAGCCGCCCGGCGGGGGGGGCGAAAGTTCCGCCAGAAATCGGCGGTCTTGCGCCACCAGATTCGCCAACGTGGATTCCACATCGCCGGAAATGCGCTCGACGATGCGCGCGCCCGCCGATTGCATCTCCGCCAGCAGCGCATCGGAGACTTGCCGGGGCGATGCCACCACCGTGACATATCCCCAGCGCCCCGGCACTTCGGCGGCGGCAAAGGTCGCGTCGGGCGAAAAATGGCGAATGTACGGCAACGCGGCGCGCAACATCGCATCCGCATCCCCGAGCAGAACCACATGCTCGCCGGGCTGGGGCACAATGGGCGCGGCATCATCCGGCGGCGAAACGGGGTCGCCCATTGCCAGTTGATACGTTTTGCCCGCGGAAACATTCCACGCGGCGGGCTGCCCCGGCGGGAAGGTGGCGAGCCGCGCCAAAGAGCCGTTTGCCACATCATACAGCACGGTGGGGCGGGCGGCATCCCACGCCGAAAGGAGGTCGGCGGGGTCTACCGTCAGTGCGCCATCTCCCTGCGCGGAAATTTCCAGCGTCTCGGCATTCACCGTCACCGTCACCCCGGCAACCGAATCGGTGCGCCAGCTAAAGGTTTCATCCTGATACACCCCGCCGGTCAGCGTGGTTTGCTTCGGCAGTGAAAGCCGAAATGCCAGCCCGAGGGGGTCTTGCACCACATTGAACGTTCCCCCGTCGGGGGGCGGCGTCCAGCGTTGCGCCATTTTCAGCATCGCCTGAATCGGTTTCGGATTGTCCCCCAGCCGGTAAATGCCGAAATTGGCTTCGCGGGGGTTGGCGGTGGTATCCACATCATTCAGCATCCATTTCATTCCCCCGGCAAAGTTATGCGCCCGCAGAAACGCCATCAACCCCATTTCAAACAGGGCGGTTTTCCGCGCATCCACCGGCGCAGAGTTGGCGGGGTCGGTGCCGGTTTGGTTGGAATAGCCAAACTCGCTCATCAACAACGGGTGGTTGGGAAAAACGTTTTTCAAACTCAATAAAATCTGATTCAACTTTTTGAATTTTGGAAACGTGGGGTCGGTATATTGATGGATGGACTGAAAACTGAGCGCGCGATTGGCGGGGAGCGCGGCAAAATGCAGCCAATGATACCCCACCGTGATGAGATGGTTGGGGTCAGCGGCGCGGACAGCCCCCTGCCGCACCGCGAGCCACGCCGCCACGGTATCATTCAGCACCTGCACCAGCGGATGCCACTTGCTCGCCTGAGATGAATAAATGTAATCGACGAGGGTTTTGCCGTTTTGGCTCGCCCACGCCGTGCCATCATTGTGAAATTCAATGAACAAACGAAGGGCGTTGATGTACCAAAACGCCTGCATCGGATTGAGATGGCGGGGGATGCGACGCTGCTGTTGGAGCGCCAGTGCTTCTTGCTGGGAGACTCGCACGCCGTATTGGTCAACCAGCACGTTGGAATGAACCGGCGCGGGGTGGTCGGCGGGATAAATTGCCGCGACAAAGTTGTAAAATACCGGCTCGTTCTCCAAATCCCACGCCAAAATGGCGGGGTCGTCGCGGTAACGGGTGGCGATTTTGGCATCGAGCTGCGCCACTTGCGTCAAATTCAGTGCATGGTCATCGTTGAAGGTGAGAATCACCGCCAACTGACGTTCGGCGGCGAGTTGCAGCACCCGGTCGAGTTTGCTGAAATTATCGGCGCGAACATCGGCGGCGAGGGCGGACTGCACAAAGAGCCGCACGGTGTTCAGCCCGGTATCCGCCATCTTTGAAAAATCGCGCGCGATGAGCGTTTCATCGAATTTATCGCTGTCCCACATGCGCCACGCGCGGTCAAAATAGCCCTCATAATTTGCCCCGCGCGCAAAAAACGGGGTTTGATTGGGCTGGGTCAAATAATTTTTATCGGATGCAATTGCAGAAAAGCTCATATCCCCTCCGTTTTGTCAATCCAGAAAATATCTTATTCTGATAGTTTAATGAAGCGGCGGTTCTTTCCAAATGAAGCGTCAAAAATCAGCAACCGATTTTCTTCATCTTTCGCAAATTGCACCACCACCCAACCCTCAACCGAGCCGCCAGGGTATAAAATGGCGTCGAGTTGTGGCTCCGGCTCCACCACCGACGGGGCATCATAGACCACATTTTTGCTGCCGGTGGATTTGAAATCGCTGCCGCTGAGCCACTCGCTGTCATCCCCGCGCCCGATGTACCGCGCCGACACATTGGCGAGCATGTAGGTCATCCCCTCGGCAGGCGGATCATTGTATGAATTTGCCGCGCTGATTTTCTCCCACGCTTTTTCGTCGCGCAAAACGGAATTCACCGTGATTTCCCATGCTTCGGTGCGGATTAATTCGCCGATTGCCGCCGGTTCCGTCCGCGAAAGCCCGTTGTTGGTGGGGGGCAGCGTGCCGAGCCGGGCATCCGTCGCAATTGCCGCGCCTTCTTCCAGTGCCAAATACAGCGTGGGGGCATCGTCGTTGTATGGCGCCGGCAGAACGAGCATCAAATTATGTTCACCCGCCGCAATGACAAAAACAATCCAGCCCGATAATTCGCCTTCGGGGAAAATGCCGCCCTGCAACGCCGGTTTGGGCGCTACCGCCGACGCGCCGAAATATTTGCGCAGATTGTCGCCGGTGACAAAAAAGTCGCCGCCGGAAATGTCAACGGCTTCGTCCCCCGTGCCGATATTTTTCACCCGCACCCGCAACAACAAATATTCCTGTTCCGCGGGGAGTGGTTTGTTATATTGATTGGCTTCCTGTATCTTCTGCCATGCATCCGCGCCGCGCACAACTTCTTCAACTGTAATACTGAGGTTGTTTTGAATGACGGTGCTGCCGAACGGCAACGGCTTTTTCCGCGACGACCCCGGCTCGGATTCGGGGGTGGCGGTGGGAACAATGGTGGGGGAGGCATAAATTTCCGGAATATCGGTGGCGGTGGGTATCGCGGTTGTAGCAGGTGCGCTTTGCGTCACACACGCGCCCAACACCGGCAATAATCCCATCATAACAATGAACAAAATAGTTTTGGGGGAATGATGATGCATCTGATTCTCCGATGGTATTCATCAACCAATTTGCGTGTTGCGGTAATATTATTTTTTCATTATACTACCATCAATGTAGAAAACAAACGTTTTATACGATTATCCCATTGTTATGGCAAAGACGGCAAAATCAACATCAACACCTGAAGAAAAAGTTGCGGCACTGGAAGCCCGAATTACGGCTTTGGAATACGAATTGGACGCCGCACATGCTGAAATTGAGCGGTATCATTCGGCGATTCAAAATACGCCGGATGTTTTGCTGTCCATTGACCGGCATGGGAAAATTCTGATTGCCAACGAAGCGCCCGCCGGCAGCACCGCCTCCGGCATCATCGGGTTAAATATTTTTTCGTTGCTTCAATCGGACGACCATCAGGAAAAGCTCCGCTATGCGCTGGAGTATGTCTTTCGCACCGGCAAAACGACATCGTATGAACATGTTGACAGCGAAGGCGATTGGCACGCCACCCGCGTGAGTCCCATTTACAAAGATGGCGTCATCGTGTCCGCCACGGTTATCGGCACAAATATCAGCGCGTACAAAAAACTGGAAGCGGAACGGGCGCGATTGCTGGCAGAAGAACGCAAACAGCGCGAGCTGGCGGAAGCGCTGCGGGATGCGGGCATGGCGTTCAGCAGCACGCTGGATTTGGACACCATTCTGCACACCCTGCTGGAACAAATTGCGCGCGTGGTTCCGTATGACGCGGCGAATGTGATGGTGGTGGAAGGGCATATCGCCCGCATTGCCCAGGCGCGCGGGTATGACCGTTTCGGGGATGAAGTTGCCGCGGACGTGGAAGGGCTGACCTTCGATATTTCTGAAACGACAAACCTGCGAACAATGATAGAAACCCAGTGTCCGCTCATCATCCCCAACACCGACACCTACCCCTACTGGGTTCATGTGCGTCCCAAAAATACGGTGCGCTCATGGGCGGGTGCGCCCATCACCGTTCAGGGGGAAGTGGTCGCCTTTTTTTCATTGGACAAAGCCGAACCTGATTTTTACCAGCCCGGAGACGCCGAACGGTTGTCGGCATTTGCCGGGCAAGCCGCCGTGGCGATAAAAAACGCACGGTTATTCGATGCGGTGCGTCTGGCGTTATCAAAAACGGAAGCGCTTCAATATGTCAGTCAACAATTAATCGCGCAGAACACCCTCACCGCAGTGCTGCAATCGGTGGTGGACAGTATCGCGGAGTCGCTGCCGGCGCACACCGTCATTTTATCCGCCCCAAATCTGGAACACCGTAATGTTGCCTATTTTGTGAAAGGGGGACCCGGCGCGCAGGAAATTGATGCCCTTTCCTTCGACCATTTGAAAACCGGTTTGACCGGATGGTTGCAGAATAACCGCACGTCGATTCTTTCGCACCGGCAATTATCGGCATTTTTGAACCCGCCGCACCAAATGCCCGATAAACCCTCCGATGAACCGTCTCATGTCATCGTCGCCCCGTTGCGGTATCAAAATACTGTTTTGGGGACCCTCACCGCCATCAATCAGCCCGGCAATCCGTCCTACACCCGCGCTGACGTGGAATTAATGGAAGCGATGGCTAATCAGGCGGCAATTGCCATTCAAAATGTTTATTGGCACGAGGAAAGTCGAAAACAAGCCCGGCTGGTTCAGCAAATTTTAGATTCCGTCTCTCTGGGGATTTTACTGCTGGACAAAGAGCACCACATCAAAGTGGCGAATCCCACCGCCACCGCGTTTCTGCGCGTACTGGAAACCAGAGACCCCGACAACGGCAAATTGCAGTCGTTGGGTAAACTCCCCCTGCTCCACATTTTGGAGGTCACTTCATACGGCACGTGGCATGAAATAACCTCCATCACCCCGCCGGAACGGATTTTCACCGTTTCCGCCCATTCCGTCGAATCGGAAGGCTGGGTGATTGTCCTCAACGACGTCACCGATGTGCGCGCGCAACAACGGCGCACGCAACAGCAGGAACATCTGGCGGCAATCGGACAGATGGCGGCGGGTTTCGCCCACGATTTCAACAATATTTTAACCAGCATGATTGGCTTTGCCGATTTGGTGAGCCGACGCGCGAGCACCCCGGATGCGGCAAAAAATCAGTTGCGGCAGATTGTGGAACAGGGACAGCGCGCCGCCGAACTGATTGCGCAAATTCTGGACTTCAGCCGCCAATCCACAAGTCAGACAAAATCCACCGCCGTATCGCCGTTTTTGGACGCCGCCGCTGATATGGTGCGCCAAGCGCTCCCCCCGTCCATCACCGTCTCGCTGACGGTGGACGCGGCGGTAAAATCCGCGCACATCCTGCTGGACGTGGAACGCATCCGGCAGGTTATTTTGAATTTGGCGCGAAACGCGCGCGACGCGATGCCCGACGGCGGCACGTTGACGCTCTCGGCGTACCGGCTGCACCTGCAACCGGACGAATCGGCGCCGTATCCCACCATGCCGCCCGGCTCATGGGTCGCCATTGCCATCGCGGATTCAGGCGTCGGCATTCCGGAAGACGTGATTCCACACGTTTTTGAACCCTTTTTCACCACCAAAGATGTCGGCGCGGGAACCGGCTTGGGGCTTTCGCAGGCATATGGCATTATGAAGCAACACGGCGGGTACATCACCATCAGCAGTGTGGTCGAAGAGGGCACGCTCGTCACCCTATTTTTCCCGGAAGAACTTGTCTCGAAGCCGTCGCTTGAGACGACGACCCTCCCCCACGGGCACGGCGAATCGGTTTTGCTGGTGGTGGATAATGCCCTGACGTTAAAAAACGGGGCATCCATGCTGGAGGCGCTGGGATACACGCCGCTCACCGCCCAAGACGGCTACAACGCGCTGGCGCAATTCGATTCGCATGAAGCGGAAATTGTGCTGGTGATTATGGACAGTTCCATGGCGCGTTTGGGCGGGCAATCGCTGGCAACAGCGTTGAAAGAACGCAACCCGCACCTGACCATTATCGGGCTGTCGGACACAAAACAGCCGCAAGAGTCGGCGGACTCGCCAAAAAACACGTTTTCCGCGTGGCTGTCAAAACCATTAACCTTAAATGCGTTGGCTTCCGTCATTGAAAAATTACACTCATAGTTTTTTCGGGGCTGCACCATGTGGATAATCTTTGTTTTTTTGCTTGCCGGCATCATTGTCGGTTTTATTTTTAGAAGCCAAACAAAACTGATGACCTTTTCGGCAAAAGCCACCACCTTCGCGGTTTTTTTGCTGATTTTTTTTCTCGGCTATTCTGTGGGGCAAAACGATGCGATTGTCTCGGCGTTGGGGGAACTGGGGTGGCAAGCAATCTTGTTGAGCAGCGGCAGCATTTTGGGGAGTTTAATTTTTGCGGGGGCGTTATATTTTTTCGCGTTTCGGGGGTTGCATGAAAAATAGTCTCTTCATTTTGCTGATCTTCAGCACCGGTATTGCGGCGGGCATCTTCCGAGTTTTACCGGTAGCCATTGACCCCAACACGTTGATTTTATATGCGCTGTATGCGCTTCTCTTTTTGGTGGGTGCGGATATCGGCGGCAACCCAAACGCTTGGAAAACGCTCAAAAAAGCGAGTTTCGCCGTCATACTCGTGCCGATTTCAATTGTCGTCGGGTCGCTGGTGGGCGCAGGGTTGTTTTCGTTACTGCTCCCCCGCATCTCCGTGAAAGATGCGGTCGCCATCGGCGCGGGATTTGGCTATTACAGCTTGTCCAGCATCATCATCACCCAAATAAAAGGGAGCACCCTGGGCGTGATTGCCCTGCTCGCCAATCTGAGCCGGGAAATCATCACCTTGATATTTGCCCCCCTCTTTGTGCGTCTTTTCGGCAAACTCGCGCCCATTGCCTCCGGCGGGGCAACCGCGATGGACACAACCTTGCCGATGGTGGCGCGTTTCAGCGGCAAAGAATACGCCATCATCGCCTTTTTCAGCGGGATTGTGCTCACGGTGCTCGTGCCCATCCTCGTGCCCTTCATCCTGTCACTCTAAAAAAAAACCGAGGGCAGAAAAATCGGTAGTAGTTCAAATTGACTGACGGGATACGCAAGTGTCATTGCGAGGCGTGCAACGCCGAAGCAATCTCCGTCATTGAAGCGTGGTGATTGCTTCGCTGCGCTCGCAATGACAACCGGCTACCTTTGTATCAGTCAAAAAATACCACCACCGAAAATCCGCCCTCGGTTTCAGTCGCCCTACGGAATCAGCAGCACTTTCCCCGCCGTTTTTCGCGCGGCAAGCAGCGTGTGGGCAGTTGCCGCCTCTGCCAGCGGAATGGTTCGGTCTATGCGCAAGTTCAGCGAACCCGCTTTGAGCCACGAAAAAATGTCCCCGCTTCGCCACAACAAATCTTCGCGAGACGCAATATAATGGAATAACGAGGGTCGGGTGATGTACAATGAGCCGAGCGTGTTCAATTCGCCCAGATTAAACGGCGGCACAGGACCGCTGGACTGCCCGAAAAGCACCATCATGCCGCGCGGTTTCAGCACCGTCAGGCTTTTTTCAAAGGTTGCCTGCCCCACCGAATCATACACAACGTCCACCCCGTCGCCACCGGTGAGCCGCCGCGTTTCCGCCGCAAAGTCGGTTTGGGTGTACCGAATCACATGGTCAGCCCCCGCGTCTTTTGCCAGCGCCGCTTTTTCCGCAGTGGACACCGTGCCGATGACCGTCGCGCCCGCTTTTTTCGCCATTTGCACCAGCAACAGCCCCACCCCACCGGCGGCGGCATGGATGAGCGCCGTATCGCCTTTTTTCAGCGGAAAGGTGCTGAACGCCAAATAGTGCGCCGTCATACCCTGCAACATCACCGCTGCCGCATCGGTCAGGGAGACTTCCGCCGGTACGGGCACGAGACCGGCTTCCGGCACCACGGCAAACTCGGCATACGCCCCCAATTGGGTACTATACGCAACCCTGTCCCCCACCGCCACCGAGGTGACACCATCGCCAATGGCTTCCACAACACCGGCGGCTTCCAAGCCCGGCGTGAACGGCTTCGGCAACGGGTACAATCCGGTGCGATGATAAATGTCGATGAAGTTTACCCCTGCCGCGTGAATTTTCACCAAAACTTCCCCGTTGCCGGGGGTGGGGGTGGTTATTTCCGCCAGCCGCAGCTGTTCCACCCCGCCGTTCTCTTTCACCTGAATCGCTTTCATGCGCATCCTCTCCTTTTTCGGCTAAATAATATTCAATTCTTTGCCAACCCTTTCAAAAATCTGCAACCCTTCATCCAAATCTGTTTTGGTGTGCGCCGCCGACAGCATCACCCGAATGCGGGCTTTTCCGCGCGGCACGGTGGGAAAACCGATGGCAGTGGCGAACACGCCTTCCTCGAACAGGCGTTGGCTCATTTTCTGCGCCACGGTCGCCTCACCGAGCATCACCGGCGTGATGGGGGTTTGGCTCATCCCAATATCAAAACCCATCCCTTGCAGATGCGCTTTGAAATAACGTCCATTCTCCCAAAGTTTGTCCACCAGTTCCGTGCTGTTTTCCAAAATATCCACCGCGGCGAGACATGCCGCCACATCCGCGGGTGTGACCGCGCTGGAAAAGAGGAAGGGTCGCCCGCGCTGGCGCAGCCAATCCACAATTGCGCGCGCACCGGCAACATAGCCCCCCACCACGCCGAAGGCTTTGGACAGCGTGCCGATTTCCACGTCCACCCGTCCGTGCAAGCCGAAATGGTCAACAATGCCGCGTCCGCCGTGCCCCATCACGCCTTCCCCGTGAGCATCATCCACCATGAATATCAACCCATGTTCCTCCGCCACTTCAACCAGTTTATCCAGCGGCGCAATGTCTCCATCCATCGAAAAGACCCCATCGGTGACCAGCAATGCTTTGTTGAACGGGCTATTTTCGGCAACGACGCGCCGCAAATCATCCACATCATTATGTTTATATGGAATGATTTTCGCCCGCGACAACCGGCAGCCGTCAATGATGGAAGCGTGGTTCAGCGCATCGGAGAAAATCAAATCGCCTTTGCCCACCAGCGCGGGGATGGTGGCTAAATTGGCGGTGAATCCCGACTGGAAGGAGATGGTCGCTTCCGCGCCCTTGAATTTCGCCAGCCGTTCTTCCAATTCCGTGTGGAAAGACATTGTTCCGGCAATGGTGCGCACTGCGCCGGGACCCACCCCCCACCGCTCAATGGCATCTTGAGCCGCTTTTTTCAGCCGGGGGTCGTTTGCCAATCCCAAATAATTGTTGGAGCAGAAATTGAGTTTCGATTCGCCATTGACGGTAATGCGTGCCCCCTGCGGCGATTCAAGGGTGCGAATGTTAGTGAATAACCCCTGTGCCTTCAAAGATGAAAGCTCATCTGTAATCCATTGAAGTTTTTGCTTGGGCATCTTTGCCTCCTTCGAAAAACGGTATGTTTGTGTAACAAAACTATATCAGTTTCGGGGAAAAATGAAAAATAACGTCGCGGACATGAACGCGCAAAAAAAAAAAGCCGATGCCCGTAAAAGCATCGGCTGGGAAAATACACGGTCAGCGGGAAAGGTGCATCGGCATGATGACATGCAAAAATGAATCATCACCGACGGTTTTCAACACCCCGGGGCTGGCGGGCGCGGCTGTTTCCAGCACAACTTGCGCGCCATCCAAAACATTCAGCACATCAATCAAATATTTAGCGTTGAACGCAATCTCCATCGCTTCCCCTTCGACGTTTCCATCCAGTTCGGTGATGTTGTCGCCCAACTCCTGGCTGGTGGCGGTCAAAATCACTTTGCCGCCCACCAATTCCCCATCGCCGGGGGTGATGTCCAATTTGACGATATTCGCCGCATCTTTGGCGAAAAG
>JAJRSQ010000310.1 GCA_024278725.1 Chloroflexota bacterium | reverse complement strand
GAGGCATCCGGCGGGCGTTTCCAATCGCAAGGGGTGAAAATCGAGCCTTGTTCCGCCAAATACACCCTGCCGAAAGACGACAACGAATTTTACATTATGTATGTCGGCACCACCGCCGACATCTGTCAGGATTTTTGCCGTAATTTGGAAGGTTGCACGGCGCATTAGAGGAAACTATGAGCTATAAAAAAGTAGTTTTGGCGCTGGGATTATCGGTGCTGTTGGCGGCATGTGGTATTGTCACTTCCACCCCCGAAGCGCGCCCGGCGACGATTGCCCCCACAGAAACCGCCACCCCGCTTCCCCCTCCCACCGCGACCCCCATCCCCACCGATACCCCGACGCCGGTCTTCACCCCCACGCCGCCCGCCACCAACACGCCGGTCATCACCACCGAGCCGCCGGAACAATCGGCGGTGGCAACCCCCGCTGAGGCATACGTATTTTCGGCGGAACCGTACGCGGTGGTGAATGTTGCCCGCGATGATGTGCTGAATATGCGCGCCGGTCCCGGCGTGGAATTTTCGGTGGTGGGCACGCTCCCCTATTATGCCGAAGGGGTGCAGCTTGCTGACGCGGCGGTGACGGTGGACGGTTTGCCGTGGGTTCCGGTGAAATATCTCGGTGCGGCAGGCTGGGTGAATCGCAATTATTTGAGCCGGCAGGCGGGCTACGTGGATGAACGGGTTGCCGCCCGCGCCGCGGAAATTATTTTCGCCATAAAAAATAAAGATATGGCGACGCTGGCGACGCTGGTGCATCCGAAAAAAGGGGTGCGCTTTTCGCCCTACACCTATGTGGATGTTGCCAACGACGCGGTTTTCAGCGCGGCGGAACTCCCCACGGCGCCGGAAAATCCCACCGCGTATATTTGGGGCGCGTTTGACGGCTCCGGCGAACCCATCAATATGACCTTCGCCGAATATTGGCAGCGGTTTGTGTACGATGCCAACTTTGCCCAGCCGGATGTCATCGGCTTTAACCAAACGGTGGGGCGCGGTAACACCATCAACAACATCACCGAGGTGTATCCCGGCGCGGTGGTGGTGGAATACCATTTCACCGGCTTCGACCCGAAACTTGAGGGGATGGACTGGCGCAGTTTGCGTTTGGTGCTGGAGCCGTTGGACGGTGAATGGGTGTTGGTGGGCATTGTTCATGATGAGTGGACAATTTAGCCTTTCGGACTCAAGATTTTTCCCTGATTGCCGATAATATCCATAGAATTATTGGTGATGTGGGGGACTGCACGTGCAAACCAAACAACTCTCCGCAACCGAATATTATCAGACGATTTTAAATACGGTCAAAGAAGGACTGATAGTCATTGACCGCTCAAACAATGTCACATTTGCCAACCGGGCGGCAACTGAAATGCTCGGTTATCGGGTGGAAGCATTTTTGGGGCGGCAAGCGCACCGGCTGTGGCATCATTCTTATGGGGATGGCGCAGCCTTTCCATTGAATGCATGTCCCATTCACCGCGCCTGCCAACATGGCGAACCGTGGGAAGGGATTGATGTTTTCTGGCGCAGCGACGGCACTGCCATCACCGTGGATGTTTCCGCCGCCCCGATGCGGCACAATGGCGATGCCGGTGCGCTGGTGGTGCGCTTCCGAGATATTTCCGCGCGGGTGAAACTTCAGGAGAAATTGAGAACCAGCGAAACGGCATTCGAGGCGCTGTTCAATAATTTGCCGGTGGGCGTCTATCGCACCTCTGTTGACGGCAAAATTTTGATGGCGAATTCGGCGTTGCTGGATATGCTGGGGTATGAGTCGCTGGCGGAATTGGCGACGGTGAATCTGGAAACTGCGAACATTATGGGGTACTCCCGCGCGGAATTTCGGGCGCGAATGAAGCGTGATGGCGAAATTGTGGGGTTGGAATCGGAGTGGCGGCGCAAAGACGGTACGCCGGTGTGTTTGCGGGAGAGTGTCCGCGCGGTGAAAGATGGCGAGGGGAACATCGTCTATTTTGAAGGGGTGCTGGAAAACGTCACCCGCCAAAGGGAAGATGCGATGCGCCTTGCGCAGGAGGAATCGCGTTTTCGGGCAATCAGCCAAACCGCCTCCGATGCCATCATCATGGCGGGGGCGGAAAATACTGTCGTCTTCTGGAACAATGCCGCCGAGAAAATGTTCGGTTATACGGCGGAAGAAATTTCGGCGCAGCCACTATCCATCATCATCCCGGAACACCTCAAGGCGCAGCACCATGAACGTTTTACGGCGGTTGCCACGGGTGACCCCGGTAGAATTATCGGCAAAGTGGTTGAAGTGGTGGCGCGACACAAAGACGGCACGGAATTTCCGGTGGAACTCTCGCTGGCAAAATGGACTTCCGGCGACGAAGTTTTCTTCATCGGTATTCTGCGCGATATTTCCCGCCGCAAAGAGCTGGAAAAGATGCGGCGGCAATATGAATTCATCGTCAATACCTCAAACCAGATGATGACCTTTGTTGATGCCGAACACCGCTTCACCGCGGTGAGCGATGCTTACTGTCGCGCGCACCGAAAATCGCGCGAGGATTTGGTGGGCAAAACGGTGGCGGAGGTGTGGGGTGATGGCGCGTACCGCGCCGGCATCAAACCGAATTTAGACCGCGCTTTTGCCGGGCAGATGTTCCATTTTCACGGGTGGGTGAATTTGGCGGCATACGGGCAACGCTATGTGAAGGTCACGTATTCCCCCTACCGCAATCACCGCAATGAAGTGTCGCATGTGGTGGTGGTGACGCAGGATTTAACCGACTTCAAACAGACGCAGGACGCGCTGGAACGCAACATCCGTGAAACGGAGCTGGCGTACCGGCAGGCAAAAACATTCGCCGAATCGCTGCAAAAAGAGGTGGCGGAACGCAAGCGGATGGAGCAGACGCTGGCGCAGTTGCTCAATCAGACCAACCAACTGCTGGCATCCATTCCGTTGATATTGGTGGGCATTCAGGCGGATGGAACCATATCGCACTGGAATGAACCGGCGGAAAAGACATTCGGCTTGAGCGCGTCGGCGGTGGTGGGGAAAGCATTTTGTGAATGCAAAATCGCGTGGCGGTGGCAGCGCATCGAATCCGCCATTAATGTGTGCAAAGCGAACCAGCAGGCGCTGAAGCTGGAAGAGGTGGAATACGTCCGCCCCTCCGGCGAACAGGGATTGCTGAACATCACCCTCAGCCCGTTCCGCAACGATATATCGGCGGAAGTGGGCGTGCTGTTGCTGGCGGATGACATCACTGAACATCGGGAGGCGCTGGAGGCGCAGCGCATGCTGGAAACGGTGGTGCGGCAAGCCGATGAAAGTGTGGTTGTCACCGATACCGACGGTTGCATCCAATATGTGAATCCGGCATTCGAGCGCATCACCGGCTATACTGCCGCCGAAGTGATGGGCAAAACGCCCCGCGTCCTGAAAAGCGGGCGGCAGAGCGATGAACTGTACCGCGAATTGTGGGCAACTATCACCGCCGGGAAGGTGTGGCGCGGGCGATTGGTCAACAAACGGAAAGACGGCTCGCTGTACACCGAGGACGCCTCCATCAGTCCCATTTTTGATGAGCGCAAGAATATCATCAGCTTTGTGGGGGTGAAGCATGACGTTTCGCGCGAATTGCAGTTGGAAGCGCAGCGCAATCAGGCGCAGAAAATGGAAGCCATCGGGCAGTTGGCGGCGGGCATTGCCCATGAAATCAACACCCCCACCCAATTCATCGGCGACAACATCGGATTTTTGCAAACGGCGTTTCAGCGGTTGAATCGGATTATCGACGCCTACCAATCGTTGGTGCAGGCGGTGGAAACGATGCCGGATGTCGCCGACACGGTGCGGGATGTCCGCGAGATTGAAAAATCCATGAAGCTCGCGTTTTTGCGGGATGAAATTCCCTACGCCATTGAAGAGGCGGAAGAGGGTGTTGAGCGGGTGGCGAATATCGTCAATGCGATGAAAGATTTTTCGCACCCCAATGTGCGCGAAAAAATCCCCACCGACCTCAACCGCATCATTCAAAGCACCATCACCGTTTCGCGCAATGAATGGAAATATGTCGCCGAAATGGTCACGGATTTCGACCCCGATTTGCCGTTGGTTCCGTGTCTGCCCGGCGAAATTAATCAGGCGATTTTGAACATCATCGTCAATGCCGCGCACGCCATCGGGGATGTGATTGACCGCGAGGCGGACGAAAAAGGGCGCATCACCGTCACCACCCGCCGGGTGGATGATTGGGCGGAAATCCGCATCGCTGATACGGGCACGGGTATCCCCCCCGAACACCAGCCTCACATCTTCGACCTGTTTTACACCACCAAAGATGTCGGGGTGGGCACGGGGCAGGGTTTGGCGATTACCTATCATATCATTGTGGAAAAACACCGGGGTACATTACACTTTGAAACTGCCGAAAATGAAGGTACAATATTTATAATTCGATTGCCTCTGCCACAAACTGAAAAAAAGCGGTAATGGCACAGAAGTAGGTGATATGTCATTGCGAGGGCGTAGCTCGAAGCAATCTCCGCACGCCATTGACGGGGATTGCTTCGCCTTCGGCTCGCAATGACAGTCGCCATCACTTACAATTGAACCACTACCAAAAAGCGAACCACTCGATGACGTTATCTGTATTGTTTGTTGATGATGAACCCAAAGTATTGCGCGGATTGCGGCGCAAGCTCGATATTCTGGTTGATGACTGGACGGTCTCGTTTGCGGAAAGTGGCACGGAAGCCCTTTCGATTTTGCGGCAGCGAACGGTAGACGTGGTGGTTGCCGATATGCGCATGCCCGGCATGGATGGCATCGCCCTGTTGGCAAAAATCGCCGACCAATTTCCGCACACCATTCGCTTCATCCTCTCCGGCTATGCCTCCGCCTCCGATGCCTTGCGTGCGGCAAATTTTGCCCATCAATTTTTAGCAAAACCGATGGAAGTTGAGCATGTGGTGGACGCGATTAATCAGGCAATCACCCTGCGCAACCGCCTCAACTCCTTTCAATTGCGACAATTGGTCTCGCAAATTAGAACCCTGCCCAGCGTCCCCCCCCTGTACCTCCGATTGATGCACCTGTTGCAATCACCCACCGTCAAATCCAGCGACGTGGGCGAAATCGTCGCGCAGGATTTGGGGATGACCACCAAAATACTCCAACTTGTCAACTCGGCGTATTTTGGGCTGCCGAACCACGTTTC
>JAJRSQ010000309.1 GCA_024278725.1 Chloroflexota bacterium | reverse complement strand
TCACGTTTCACGTTTCACGTTTCACGTTTCACGTTTCACGTTTCACGTTTCACGTTTCACGTTTCACGTTTCACGTTTCACGTTTCACGTTTCACGTTTCACGTTTCACGTTTCACGTTTCACGTTTCACGTTTCACGAAGGAGAAAACTTATGCGCAGTGACATCATCAAAAAAGGATTTGAGCGCGCGCCGCACCGCAGCCTGTTGCGCGCCACCGGCGTCATCAAAAGCGAGGACGATTGGGGCAAACCGTTCATCGCCATCGCCAACAGCTACCTCGACATCGTGCCCGGTCACGTCCATCTGAACGAATTCGGCGAAGTGGTGCGCCAAGCGGTGCGCGAAGCGGGCGGTGTGCCGTTCATGTTCAACACCATCGGCGTGGATGACGGCATTGCGATGGGGCATTTCGGGATGAAATATTCCCTCCCCAGCCGCGAAATCATCGCCGATTCGGTGGAAACGATGGTCGCCGCGCACCAGTTCGACGGTCTCATCTGCATTCCCAACTGCGACAAAATCGTCCCCGGTATGCTGATGGCGGCAATGCGCCTCAACGTCCCCACCATTTTCATCAGTGGCGGACCGATGGCGGCGGGGAAGCTGGAATCGGGGGAAGTGGTTGACCTCATCAGCGTGTTTGAGGGCGTGGGCGCGTACCAGCGCGGCACCATTGACGATGACCGGTTGCTGGCGCTGGAGATGAACGGTTGCCCCACCTGCGGCTCGTGTTCGGGGATGTTCACCGCCAACAGCATGAATTGTCTCACCGAGGCGTTGGGGATGGGCTTGCCCGGCAACGGCACTATTTTGGCAATTGACCCCCGCCGTGAGGAATTGGCGAAAGCCGCCGGACGGCAAATCATCACCCTGATTGAACGGGACATCAAACCGTTGGATATTGTCAATGAAAATGCCATTGACAACGCTTTAATGCTCGATATGGCGATGGGCGGGAGCACCAACACCGTGTTGCACACCCTCGCCATCGCGCAGGAAGCGGGGGTGGATTACCCGCTGCAACGGCTGAATGAACTGTCCCGGCGCGTGCCGAACCTGTGTAAAGTCAGCCCGTCATCGGAATACCATTTGGAAGATGTTGACCGCGCGGGGGGTATCAGCGCGATTTTGCACGAATTGAGCCGCAAGCCGGACATCCTTCATCTCGACCAGTTGACCGTCACCGGCAAAACGCTGGGCGAAAATATCGTCGGGCACGGCACGCAGGATGCGGCGGTCATCCGCCCGTTGGAACATGCGTATAGCCAAACCGGCGGGTTGAGCATTCTGTTCGGCAACCTTGCGCCGCACGGCTCGGTGGTGAAAACGGCGGGCGTGTTGCCCCAAATGCTGCGTCATCGCGGACCCGCCAAAGTGTACGACAGCCACGACGAAGCCAACGCGGGCATTCTCTCCGGCGACGTGAAAGCGGGCGATGTGGTGGTGATTCGCTATGAAGGACCGAAGGGGGGACCCGGCATGCAGGAAATGCTCGCGCCGACTAGCAACATTATGGGGATGGGTTTGGGCGACAGCGTGGCGCTCATCACCGATGGGCGGTTCAGCGGCGGCACGCGCGGGGCGTGCATCGGGCACGTCAGCCCGGAAGCGGCGGAAGGCGGAACCATCGCTTTTGTGCAGGATGGCGATTTAATTGACATCGACATTCCGGCGGGGAAAATTGAGTTGCTGGTGGATGAGGACGAACTCGCGCGGCGAAAATCGGCGTGGCAGGGCGCACCGGAGCGACACTTGACGGGGTGGCTCAAGCGGTATGCCAAAATGGCAACCAGCGCGGACAAAGGCGCGGTGTTGGAAATTTAGCGGGAATCGAACGGGGCGACTCGCGGGAGTCGCCCCGGGTAGTTTTTGCAAACATCTAATTTGGTTAAATTACGGAGCCATTTTGCTTGCTGTAGTTCCAATACGCCGATATTTTTTGCCCCGCCGGCTAACACTTCAGATTGCACGGCGGGAGGTGTGTGGACTGTGCCATACAAACGGTGCAGTAAATCCAGTTTGCCAATCAGCGCCAAAGAAATAATTGGTGTGGCATTGACGATAACTATTGGGGAACGGTCAGGCATTAGCAAAGTCCTCAGCCAATTCATTGGGGCTTTGCCCCATTGGGGACAACCCGAAACGCGCCAATTCAAACATAAATGCCACTCGACTCATACCGGCTAATTGCGCTGCTATGCCGGTGGTCACTTGCCCCAGTTCATAAAGCTTTACCGCTAACAGCAATCGGGCTTCTGCCTCAAATTCTTCGGGGCTTTTTTTATGGACAAAAGTAAATCATCAGAGTATGGTATGGACAATATATTGGTTGCCATTTTATTCCGCCTCAAATTCAGATACAATTATTATACCACAGATTCAGTGATGTGCGGATGGTGAAACGCCGTGCCGGAAATTTAGGGGGAATCGAACGGGGCGACTCGCGGGGGGTGCCCCGTTTTTGTTGCAAATTTTTAACCGTTAAGTTTGTGATACGCCACAATGCGGACAAAAATCAAAATCAACAGGAATCATTTTGTTACAAGATATACAATTCTTTTCAGTTGCCATCGCTTGTCCACAGTTTGGGCAGAATTTATATCCGGCAGCAACTTCCTTCCCGCAGTTTGCGCAGATTATGTTTGAGGTATTTGCTCCTTTACGCTCTCCTTCATCTTTTTTGCGTCGCAGTACTTTTCCAAATGCATTCGTGACTTTGCTTCCGGCTACTGTAGCTGCCCCTTTTACGTTACCAGCCATTTGACCGGCAACACTCATTGCTTTAGGTGCAGTGTCTTTTGTCGTGTCTGCTGCTTTTTGGAAAATATTCTTTTCAACAACTACCCGATAATCTCCAGCCCGTCGTTCAACCTCATCTATATCCAAAGGTACGTTAAGGTGTGCGGCTGTTTTGATTAAAAAATCTCGTTCTGCTTCAACTAATTCACCATCATAGATTGCCATCAAAATCATCACTTCTACCAAATTGCTCTTAATCTCTTCATCTTCAATTTGAGCAATGGCTTCGAGAATGTTTTCTTCACTCTTTAGTAATTTTTGAAACTCAGCCTGAGTATGTTCCTCAAATGACATTCGAGACAGCAACGCCCGGTAAAATTCTTTCTCCTTTGCGGAATACTGACCATCAATTTGGGCTATATACATCGCCGCCGCAGGAAAGGCTATCTCATATGTGTTCTGGCGAGACACAAGTTGACGTAGTTCGTCACTGACGTTGCCACGATTCTTGAGATGAGATTTAGCGATTTTGCCGATTGATTTGGTCGTTATGTAATTGTAACTGCTGCCCACAACCGCCGAAGCAGCCGGCATAGCATATTTGAGGATTGTGCGCTGCAAGATTTTAAAGCCAATCTTTCGAGCAAAGTCTTGAATGGCTTTGAGTGTGCCTTTACTGATATATTTCTTCACAGCATATTTGGTTCCGGCTCCTGCTGCCACCTGCAACCCTTTACCCAGTATTTCGGTTGGGGTAACACCCAACGCATAGCCAAATATCATCAACACATCTTCCGGGTCATCCAGGTCAAGATGCAAGTCATACACAACTGAAAGGTCGAGTACCAAGCGCATTTGAATTCGAGATAAATAGAACATTTCTGCGCCGATAGTTCCAACCAGTATAGCCGCCGTAATCCCCGCTGAGCTTAAGGTCGCTATCATATCGGCTGTTGCCGCTGTTCCTGTAATTGCTCCGGCAATGGTGGCATAGCGAACCGTAACCGAGGTCAACTTATCTGCGATTTCATCAGGGGGGAGTCCGGGATACTTCCGGACAAAGTATTCAGACCTTGCGTTTTGGTCATACGATTGGACTACTTTTTGCAAAAGAAGAAGAAACCATTGCCCGCTCTTAACATCATCCATACTGAGCGATTTTGCAAACTTTTTTGCTTCCTCAAGGTCGGAAGATACCTCAGCCGCAACAATCTCATCCTGAACAGCATCATCAACTTTAACCATTATTTTTCCTCTCGAAATACCCATTTACCGATTTTTTGTTTGAATGTAAGTCCTTTTATGCTCCAATGCCCCGCAAATAAACCGCCCGGATGGCGGTACTTTATCGAACCGCGTTCCGCGCGTTGTGTGATGCCCCCGATACGTTGCTGCGTCGCCCGCCGATTGTGCCGGACAGAACTTCCCGACGCACCTGCCTGCGTGGTCATTCAACAATCCAATTAACCAAACAGCGTTTACTATAAAAATTTATGGGTCTTTAGGAATTCAGGGGGTTTGTCATTGCGAGCGAAGCGAAGCAATCTCTATGAACGTCAGCGGAGATTGCTTCGGCGCAAAAAACGCGCCTCGCAATGACATTTCACAAATCCCCATAGATTCTGATTGAGCCAAATTTATCTACCCCAATGCTACCATAGTTTTTTATGTTCGTAAATATCAGACATCAAATTTTGTGGTGAAATAAATTTCAATGACCAAAAACAAAAAGCCGACTTCGAGTCGGCTTGCGCTGTGAGCCTGAACTTCAGTTCAAAGCGACACTGTATCCCCCACCAACGCCACCGCGCCCCAGAGCGGCGCGTCGTCGCCGAGGGCGGCGGGCACGATGTCCACGGGAATTTCCGGCAGGGTATATTGCCGAGCGGTGTAGCGCACGATGTTCCACCACAATTCGCCCGCTTTGATGACCCCGCCCCCCAGAATCACCCGTCGGGGGTTCATCAGGTTGATGGCGTTGCCGATTCCCTGCCCCAAAAACCGCGCCGAGTCGGTGAGGATTTGGCGCGCCAGCAGATTTCCCCGTGCGGCGGCATCGCTGATGTGCGCGGCGGTCACTTCATGCGCCGAAATGCCCAGTATCTCCAGCATCGCCATCCCGTCCGCGACGTTGGCGTCAATCATTCGCCGCGCCCGCCGAGCGATGGCGGTGCCGCTCGCTTCC
>JAJRSQ010000308.1 GCA_024278725.1 Chloroflexota bacterium | reverse complement strand
TCGTGCATTTTCACGCCCACAAAATAAGGCGGTTCGCCGCCCGTCGCGTTGTGTGCCTGTGTCACCGCATCTTCAAATGCCGCACCGGCATCCTCCCCAACCTGCTCGAAGAGCTTGTAATCCGCATGTTCTGGGCGCACCGCCAACCCGTTTTTCGTGTCGCCGAGGTTCATCGCTTTGCCATGTTTGACTGTCACCTGTGCGCCCAACTCCCGAAAAACCCGCATCACCGTTTCATTGATGGTGGGGTCTGCCGTCAATGCCGACCCGGCATACGGCGGGTATCCCATCAGCGCAGCGACATATTGATACCCCCCCGGCGCGTCTGTGGTCTCCCCGGAAACCGGGTCTACGGCGTGCGTTTCATAACGCAGAATGGTTTCATACAGTTGGTCGGTGGACATATTGCGCAAGCCGACCCAATCATACTGGTTGACATACGGGCGCGGCGGGCGGGCATGGTATGAGACGGCAACCATCGGCGATGTTTTCAGCCGTTCCAGCAGGGTGGGATATTGCTCGGCGTAAATTTGCGCCATCACGTCCGTCAGATAGATGTCCACCGGCACGCCGTAAGTTTCATGCAGGGTGATGATGTTGTCCAGCACGGCGGCAGACTCGGCGGGGTAGCTGAAATCCTGAATGTTGATGGAAAACAGGACGAAGGTGGACGCTTCGGGCGGCGGTTCCGGCGCGAGTGTTGCCGTCGGCGGCGCGGATGTTGCGGTGGGCGGAACGGTGGTCGGAACGGGTGTGGCGGTGGCGGTGGAAGCTGCCCGCTGCACGGGGCGTGGGCGCACGGTGGGACGGGGCGGTGTTGGCGTGCTGCCGCTCCCACTCCCCCCCGAACAGCCTAAGCCCGCGAAAAGCCAGAGGGCGAGCGCAAAGATGACCCGTTTCATGGCAGTCTCAATCGAGCCGGTTTGAATGACCATGCCGTGCCTGAGCATGTGTTCAGGCAACCGATGTCTGTCAGCAAATCATACGTCACCGGCATGGCTTGAGTTGCCGGCAATTGCACGGCGGATACGGGCGCACCGGCGAAATCCGCCGCGTAGACGGTTGCCATGCCGTACAGCAGTTGCGCCGCTGTAATTTCCCCCGCCGAGGTGGGATACGTCGGTTGCACCATCGCGCCGGGCGTCACCTGCCAGGGCTGGTTCGGCGCGAAGTTCGGCGCCAGTTCCGCCGCCAGCGCGACGATTTCATCCCGCGAGAGGGTGACCGCTTTCTGCGCGTCCACCGGTTTCAATGGTCCATAGGCGGTTGGCAAAACGATGGATGTTGTCCCCGCGCCCGCATCATCCCCCAAAGAACGCACCAGCAGCGAGAAGAGGTCGCGCAGGGAGTAAAAATCCGTCCCGTCGCTGACCCAATCGGGCGGGCGGTCTGTCCAATTGAGCAGCGCCCAGCGGGATAGCGCATCCAGCAGTTCGGGCGAAACCGTCCAGTATTCCGGCGGCGCAACCATCGCAATGATATCCGCGCTGCTCAAAAAGCGCGAGCCGGGATTGTTGGGCAGCACATCGTCCAGCAGGTAATTCAGCGACTCGACACTTTGCTGGTAATAGCGTTCCTTTTGCTGGGTGGTGTTCAGCCATTCGGGGGGAAGTTCCGGCGCTTCGGGATGGACATAGCCGTATTTTGTCGGGCTGGTTCCCGATTTGGTGTAGAGGTATTTTGAAGCCAAGCCGGTCAGGATGATATTGGGGCGCGAGCGGTCTAAACCTGCTAACATGCCGGCGGCATATTTTGAGCCTTTGAGCGGGTCAATGCCGCGCGTGTCATCAATGGGATTGCCGCCGTTCATCTTGATAAAATTATCCGCCCAGAAAATGGTGCCGGAGGTGTCGGCGGCGGGGGCGAGCCGCGCCATCAGTTCGCCGACTTTCTCGCGGTGTCCGCTTTCCACAAATATGCCGTGGTCGGGGTAGCCAAACCCGAGCAACAAATCGGGGCGAATGCTCAATGTGGCGTGGGTGGTTGCACCGCCCTGAAAGGCGGTCTCCGATTGCAGGAAAATTCCACTGGCGGCTTGCACATCCCCGAAATTATTTTGCACGGCGTACAGCCCGCCGCCGGTCGGCGCGAGGCAGCCGCCCAATACGGGGTCTTTTTCGCAACCGAGCCAATCCACCATGCCCGTCACCAAATCTTCCCAGGAAGTATTGTCGTTGAAATCGCTTTGCGGGCGGTTGAGATAAGTGGCATCGTGATGACCGTGAAAGCCAAACGACACCACGCCGGCGGTATTCGCCGCGCGCAACAAATCGGCGACGCCGGTTTGAGAGTTGCGTTCCGCCACACTTTGGGCGTCCGAACCCTGAAACATAATTGTCCAAGTCAGGTGCGCATCGGGATGGGATGCCGCCAATTCTTCAACAATCGGCACGAGACGGGTATAGCGTTCCTCACTGAGGTCGTGGTTGAATTGGTCTTCGGTGTGGGTGAATAAATAGAAGTAAAGCGGTTGTTCTCCCTCACTGCGGGCGACCGGAGTCGGTACCGGGGCGGGGGCAAACGGGGTGATGGCATCGGCGGCGACGGGTGTGGGGGTGGGAGGCTTCGGCGGTTCGGTGGCGGTGGGGGCGAGGGTGGGGCTTTCCATCGGGACGGTGGATGGCGGGGAACAGTCCGCCGCGCAATTTTGGGCGTTCTCCCTGCCGCCGCAAATGCCGTCGCCGCAACGTTTGCCGTCGGGCGCGGTCGGGACGACATTCGCCGCCGCTTTGCCGGTCGGATTGACGGCGGCGGTCGGGGTTGCTTTCACGGAGGGTGCAACGGTCGTTTTTTCTCCGCCGTTTGAACAGGCGGCGCTGAGCAGGATAAGCATCATTAAGCCAACAAAGAATCGTTTCACTGTAAACCTCCGTCGATGAAAAAAGGGTGGTGGTTCAAATTGACTGCCGGAAATTATTCGCCGGTAGGGGCGAACCTGTGTGTTCGCCCTTTTTGGGCAGACACATAGGTCTGCCCCTACCTTGTTTCACCGGTCAAAAATAACCACTACCGAAAAAAGATACCCGTGAACCGCTCAATATCATCAAGATTAATGCGACGCACGCGATTTGAAAATAACTTAAATTTTAGTATAACTGTTATCCTTATTGATTGCAATGGATTTTTTGTGAATTATTCGTAAAAGAAATCATAATCAGGATGTTTCTCCGGTGTACCGTCCGCAGAATGTTTGACATGTCGGGGGGTTCGTGGTATCATTTCTGGAAGTTTTTAGCACTCGTGGTTGTTGAGTGCTAAATTTTTGTACTTTATCGAAAAAAGGTAGGCGATGATGGCTGAACTTTCGCCACGCCAACAAAATATCTTAAAAATCATCATCAGCGAATATATTAAAACCGGCACACCCATCGGTTCAAAATCGCTGGTGAACAAACACGGATTGAGCGTCAGCTCCGCCACGGTGCGCAACGAAATGGCGACGCTGGAAGAGCTGGGCTATCTGACTCAACCGCACACCTCCGCCGGGCGCATCCCCACCGAAGCGGGCTACCGCTATTTTGTGGAAAAGCTGATGGGCGACGCGCAACTTTCCCCCACCGAGCAGTTGATGATTCAGCACCAATTCCATCAAGCCCGGCTGGAACTCGACCAGTGGATGCGCCTCAGCGCGGCGGTGCTGGCGCATGCCACCCAAAGTGCTTCGGTGGTCACCTCGCCCAAAGTGAACCAGTGCCGTTTGAAGCACATCGAACTCATTTCCATCCATGACCACGTGGCGCTGCTGATTCTGGTGTTGCAGGAAGGTTCCATCAAACAGCAAATCATCCAGCTTGAACACCCGCACACGCAAGATGAACTTCGCTCCATCTCGCGCCAACTCACCGACCTGTGGTCAGCCTGTGATGAGCAGGCAATTGCCGCCACTGCCGCCACGCTGACCGAGCTTGCGGCACAGGTGGCAGCCGTGGTGATTGACACCATGCGGCGGGTGGACAACCGCAAAACCAGCGAGTTGTATCACGCCGGATTGTTGCATCTGCTGGAGGAACACACCGTCC
>JAJRSQ010000307.1 GCA_024278725.1 Chloroflexota bacterium | reverse complement strand
GGCATCGGCGGCATATTCCGGCGCGCCGAGCCACGCGCCGATGTCGAGCGCGCGGTGTCCGCTCCAATATTCCTGGGTGATGGTTCCGGTGGTGGGCCACTGGAAATTCCCCGTGCCGCGCCGGGCACTTTCCGGCACATTCACCTGCACGGATGAAATATATTTCGGCACGTACGGTTTTTCGCCACCGGGGACGATGAGCCACTGACCGGGGGTAATGGTGGGATTTTCGGGGTCAAGATTGTTGAGCGGATAATTGACAATATCGTCAGCGGAAACTTTGAGCGTCCCCGCAATTTCTTCCAGCGTTTCATTGGCGGAAACCTGATGATACACCCCGTCAACGGGCAAAATCGTCAGTTCATCATTCACCATGAGCAAATCCGGATTGTCTTCCAATTTCGGATTCGACCACTGGAGCGTTTCCGGCTGTATGCCAAATTTCAGGGCAATGCCGATGATGGTATCGCCGGGTTGAACGATATATTTTTGAATTTTCGGGCTGCGGTCAGTGCGGTCGGGGATGATGGTATAGGGCACGGGTGCGGAAAGCAACACGCCCCGGTTCTGGTTTCGCAATTTTCCGGAAAGCACCAGCGGGGCGTCATCCGATTTGGCGGCGATGGCGACGGTCTGCGCTGCGGCGGTGGTCTCGGTGGTGAGGGGGACTTCCGCCTGAAGCTGTTTGGCGGGCAAGGTGATGTTGCCCAACGCCAGCGCGGCGACAATCAGCGTCACAATCAGGGCATGACTGCCGAAACGGGCGAGGATTTCCGGCTGGCGGATACTTCGCGCCAGCGATGTCCACATTATTTTCGATGATAACGCGGGAGGTATGGTAAATGGTGTTTGTTGTTCCAAAGGTTTTTGCATATTGATAATTCCCCAAAAAAAGAGGGTTGGCTTATCTTAGCCAACCCTCCGCGGAATGTCAAATGGCATGGGGAACCATATAGGCGATTTCGCTTACGTCTACAAAATATCTTTGTGCAGTGTGGTCAAAAATTCTTCGTTTGTTTTGGTTTTCGCCATCCGCGACAAAATCAGTTCGGCGGCTTCTGAGCCACCGCCCAGCGCGCTGATCATTCGGCGCAGTGTCCATACCCGCTGAAGTGTCTTTTCGGGGTGCAGTAATTCTTCGCGGCGCGTGCCGGAGCGTTCCACATCGAAGGCGGGGAAAATGCGGCGTTCCTGCAATTTCCGGCTGAGGTGGAGTTCCATGTTGCCCGTGCCTTTGAATTCTTCGTAAATCACATCATCCATCCGGCTGCCGGTGTCCACCAAACAGGTGGCGATGATGGTCAGGCTGCCCCCCTCTTCCAAATTACGGGCAGAACCGAAGAAGCGTTTGGGTGGATACAGCGCGGCGGGGTCAATACCGCCGGAAAGGGTGCGCCCGCTAGGGGGAACGACCATATTGTAGGCGCGGGTCAACCGGGTGATGGAATCCATCAGGATGACCACATCGCGCCCGCCTTCCACCAGCCGTTTGGCGCGCGCGAGCGCCATTTCCGCCACGCGGGTTTGGTTGCTTTCCGGCTCATCGAAGGTTGCCGCCATCACTTCCGCATCCACCGAACGGTCCATATCGGTGACTTCTTCCGGGCGTTCGCCAATCAGCACCACCATCAAATGCACATCGCGGTAATTGGCAGAGATGCCGTTGGCAATCTGTTTCAGCACCGTTGTTTTACCGGCTTTCGGCGGCGAAACAATCAACCCGCGCTGCCCGCGCCCAATCGGCGCCAGCAAATCAAGTATCCGCGTGCCGAGGATATTCGGTTCGGTTTCCAGCAACAATTGTTCATCGGGATAAATCGGGGTCAGGCGTTCAAATTTGGGGCGACGTTTGGCAATTTCGGGGTCAAGCCCGTTGATGGCTTCCACCCGCAACAACCCGAAATATTTTTCGGTGTCTTTCGGCGGGCGAATGTGCCCCAGAACCATATCGCCGGTGCGCAATCCGAAGCGGCGAATCTGGCTTTGCGAAACATACACGTCTTCAGAACCGGGCAACAGGTCTTGCGAACGCAAAAAACCGATGCCATCCTGAACAATCTCCAGCACACCTCCGCCGAAAATGAGGTTCTGCTTTTCCGCCTGAGCACGTAAAATTTGTTTGATGAGTTCGCTTTTTTTCAATCGGCTGAAGCCGGGGATTTGATAATCTTTCGCTAGGGCACGCAAATCGGCGAGGGTTTTTTCTTCCAATTCACTGATGTTCAGGTCGAGTTTTTGGGGCGTATCGTGTGAATGATTTTCGGTATCGGGGTGAGTCTCTTTTTTCATTGGACAACCTTCTTATGAAATTTTAGGGTATAATATTAAGTAGTTTGGGGGCAATTTTCTATATATGTTTGGAAATAATTTATGGGTTTTCCGGTGAGTTACAGAGCTATCTATTAAACTGAATATGACTGACACTCTGGAGAACAACTCACGGTGTGGGTTTGTTTCTGTTTGAGTAAGTGACACAGGGGTAACGGGTCAACGATGAATGGAAACGCTGACAATTTACGGAAGTGTGTATTTTGCAACCGGAGCAAAATCCAACTGAGATTATAGCATCTTCAGCGGCGACCGTCAAACCGATAAAATTCTATTTTGGAAAATCCCCAAAATCTGATACTATATGCCATAGAAACGGCACAAACGGACGTTTAACCCGTGCCGACACACAACGCCCTTTTTTGAAAAGGTGCAAAAATCCACAGCGACGTGAGATAATGAGGAGCAAATTTTATGGCAGCAAACGGTACTCGGCAACTACCGGGACAGTTGGTGACAATTGAACGGCACATTCTGGAACGGCAAATGATGCACCCCGACGCCACCGGCGATTTAACGCGGGTTTTGCAGGATGTGGCACTGGCGGGAAAGTTGATTGCCAGCCACACCACCCAAGCCGGTCTGGCGGAAGTGCTCGGCACAACCAACGAAATCAACGTGCAGGGCGAAGAGGTGCAAAAGCTCGATGAAATTTCCAATGACATTCTCTTCCGCCTGAACGACCACACCGGACGTTTGGCGGCAATGGTATCCGAAGAAGCAAGCGACATCCTGCACATTCCGGAAAAATATCCCACCGGAAAATACGTGCTTTCGTTCGACCCGCTCGACGGTTCGTCCAATATTGACTATAATGTCAGTGTCGGCACCATTTTCGCCATTCACCGGCGCAAAACCGAGGCGGGTCCCGGCACACTGGAAGACTGTTTGCAAAAAGGGCGCGATATTGTCGCGGCAGGTTATATTCTGTACGGTTCCAGCACCATGTTCGTCTATTCGGCGGGAAATGGCGTGAACGGGTTCACACTCGACCCCGCCATCGGCGAGTTCATCCTTTCGCACCCGAACATCCGGATTCCCACCAAACCGAAATACTTCAGCGCGAATTTGGGCTACCAGCGCAATTGGAGCGACGGCGTGCGCCGTTTCACCGAATGGGTGCAGGGCGAAGACGGCGGTCCCGTGTTGGGACTGCGTTATATCGGCTCGATGGTGGCGGACTTCCACCGGACGCTGTTCAGCGGCGGCATTTTCTACTATCCGGTCAACATCAACGATAAAAACCGCCCCAATGGAAAACTGCGTCTGCTGTATGAAGTCAATCCGCTTTCATATTTGATGGAACAAGCGGGCGGCGCGGCATCGGACGGGCGTCAATCGCCGTTGGACATTCAACCGGAACACCTGCATCATCGCACCCCGTTCTTCGTGGGCAACCGCGAACTGGTATCGCAGGCGGAAAAATTCATCGAACAATATGGATAGTTGGTTATTGGTTCATTGGAGATTGGTCATTGGACAATTACCAATCTCTAATCTCCATTTAACCGATTTAACCAATCAGCCAATTAAGGAGAATTTTATGACTTCCCCCCTACATCAATTAGCCGCACTCGGGCAATCAATTTGGTATGACAATATTCAACGCAGTCTGCTGGAAAATGGCGGGCTGGCGAAAATGATTGCCGAAGATGCCATCACCGGGTTGACTTCCAACCCCAGCATTTTCGACAACGCCATTTCCAAAAGCACCGATTACGATGCGGCGCTGGCGAAGCTGCTGGCGGAAAATCCCTCTGCCGAGGTGAAAACGCTGTATGAAGCGTTAGCCATCAGCGATATTCAAGCCGCCGCCGACCTGATGCGCCCGGTGTTCGACCGCACGGGGGGCGCGGACGGCTACGTGAGTCTGGAAGTCTCGCCCACGCTGGCGGATGATACGGACGGCACGGTGACGGAAGCGCGGCGATTGTTCGCGGCGGTCAACCGCCCCAATTTGATGATAAAAGTGCCCGCCACCCAAGCGGGATTGCCCGCCATCACCACCCTCATCGGCGAGGGGATTAACGTCAATGTGACGCTGATGTTCAGTTTGCAGCATTATGATGCCGTGGCGGACGCCTACATCAGCGGGCTGGAAAATCTTGCCACTTCCGGCGGCGATGTGGGGAAAGTCGCCTCTGTGGCGTCATTTTTCGTCAGCCGGGTGGATACGATTTTCGACAACGCGCTGGAAGCCATCGGTACATCGGAGGCGTTGGCGTTACGCGGCAAAATGGGGGTGGCGAATGCCAAAGCCGCCTACCGTCGCTTCCGGGAAGTTTTTGACGGCGAGCGTTTCGCGCAGTTGAAGGAACAGGGGGCGCGGGTACAGCGTCCGCTCTGGGCGAGCACCAGCACCAAAAATCCCGCTTATTCCGATGTGCTGTATGTGGAGGAATTAATCGGCGCGGATACGGTGAACACTATGCCGCCGAAAACCATTGTGGCGTTCAAAGACCACGGGGTGGCGGAACCGCGTCTGACCCAAAACGTGGACGCCGCGCTGGCAGAGATGGACGCAATCGCGGCGCTGGGCATTGATTATATCGAACTGACCGAGACCCTTCAGGCGCAGGGTGTGGCGGCGTTTGCCAAAGCCTTCGAAGCGTTGCTGGCGAATTTGGCGGCAAAACGGGAACAGTTACTGTAACCGAATCAGCTCGCGTAAAAGTGAGCGGGTGAGACAACACCACTCACCCGTTCCGCTGAAACCGAAACCACCCCGATTGCCACACCACGTCATCGTGCGGACGGTCAACGCCGTATTGCATCCATTCCAGCGTGAACCCCTCGGCGAAGGCGGCGCGCAGCGTTTCCTCGGCGATGCCGCGCGGACCCGGCGCATCCGGCGACGTTTTCGGCGACAACCGCGCGGTGAGCATATAATAGCCCCCCGGCGCGAGCAACCGCCGCACTTCCGCCGCGTATGCGGTCAAGTCCGCCGGTTCCAGATTGTGCGCACACCCCACATCCAACGCGAAGGTGTATCCCGGCTCCAGAAAATCAAGCCGGGTCACGTCGCCCACGTGAAAATTGACGGCAACCCCTGCTTCCTCCGCCCGTCGCCGGGCTTCGGCGATGGCTTGGGGCACAAAATCTACCCCATCCACGTCCCAACCCAATCGAGCCAGAAAAATAGATGCCCGACCATAGCCGCACCCCAAATCGAGGGCGCGCGCCGGCGGGAGCGTCGGCACGAATTCCAGTACCTCCGGCGGCGGGTCGGTGTGGTCCCAGGGCACTTGCCCGCGGGCGTATCGGTTGCGCATATATTCAGATGATGCCATAGTTTTCTCCTTATTATTGGTGGTTGATTATCTGTGAACCGTGAAGACGTGATGCGTGATGCGTGATGCATGATGACTTGAGACCTGAGACTTGAAATTCACAACAAACTCACCGGGTCAATGTCCACCCGCCAGTTGAGCGGCAGGGGGACGGGACGCAGAATTTCGGCGGGGTTTGGCGCGCGCAGCAAAATTTGCCACTGATACCGGCTGCCCACCCGCTCCACATACGTGGGCGCGGGTCCGATGATTTCCACCGCCGGAAACCCCTCGCGGTCAACCCGGAGCCGCAATTGCCGCGCCAATTCTTCCGCCTCCGCCCGCGACCGCTCGCGCCCGTTGCCCGCAAAGGTGAGCCGCGCCAACCGTTTGAAGGGCGGATAGCCCTGCTCGTATCGAAATTCCAGCTCGTCCCGATAAAACGTGTGGTAATCGTGCGCCGCCGCCGCGACGATGGCGGGTTGGTCGGGGGTGTAGGTTTGCAGAACCACCCGTCCCCCCAGCGGACTGCGTCCCGCGCGCCCCGCCACCTGCATCAGCACCTGAAAGGTGCGCTCGGCGGCGCGGAAATCGGGCAGATAGAGCGCGGTGTCCGCCGAAATCACGCCGACCAGCGTCACCATCGGCAAATCCAACCCTTTGGCAACCATCTGCGTGCCAATCATCACGTTTGCCCGCCCGCTGATGAAATGCTCCAAAAAGGTGTAATGCGCGCCCGCTTTGCGGACGGTATCCCGGTCGAGCCGGATGGGGCGCGCCTGCGGGAATTCCCGCTTCAGTGTGGCTTCCACCCGTTCCGTGCCCAGCCCGAAATAGCGGATGCGGTTGCCGCCGCAATCGGGGCAGAGGGTCGGCGCATCGCCGCGATAGCCGCAATGATGGCACACCAGTTGCCGAGTGGGATTGTGAAAAGTCAGGGTGGAATCGCAACGGGGGCAATCCGAGACGTATCCGCAATCGCGGCACATCACAAAAGTTGCCGTCCCCCGCCGGTTGAGGAACAGAATCACCTGCTCGCCCCGATTGAGCGTCTCGTGAATGGCGGCGGACAGCGTCCGGCTGAAAATGCTCCGGTTGCCCGCCTTCAGTTCTTCCCGCAAATCCACCACCGTCACCGGCGGCAACGGCAGGGTCATCAACTGATTGCCGTGCGGCACGGCGACACTTTTCCGTTTGAGCATGCCCGCCTGCACCCCCAGATGGTCGCGGTGCGCCAAAATTCGATTCGGCAGGGTGAGCAGATGATATTCTCCCCGTTCCGCCTTCCGAAAACTGACCACATCTGGGGTGGCGCTCCCCAAAATCACGGGAATATCGTTCAACCGCGCCAATTCGATGGCGGCTTCGCGGGCGTGGAAGGTCGGCGTGCGGTCTTGTTTGTATGCCGGTTCGTGTTCCTCATCCACAATGATGAGCCCCGGCTGCTGCACGGGAGCGAAGAGCGCGGAACGCGGACCGACCACGATGGGCAATTTCCCGGCGCGCACCCGCTCCCACGTGTCGAATCGCTCGCCGGGGGAAAGGGCGGAGTGCCACACCGCCACCCGCTCGGGGAAGCGCGCCCGCACCCGCTCGATGATTTGGGTGGCGAGGATGATTTCCGGCACCAGAAAAATCACCCCCTGCCCGCGCCGCAACACCTGCGCGATGGCTTGCAGGTAGATTTCGGTTTTGCCGGAACCGGTCACGCCGTGGATGAGAAAAGGTTTGTCGAATTTACCCAGCGCGGGGAGAATCGTTTTCAGAATGGTGTGTTGCTCGCGGGTGAGCGTGGGCGGGCGGGAGAGGGTGAACGCTTTGCCCGCCAGCGGGTCGCGCCAGCGTCGGGCTTCATCCTGCGCAATCGCGCCGATTGCCGCCAAATCATCCAGCGTCTTTTTGGTGGCATCGGTTTGGGCGAACACCCAGCCAATCCAGACCGCGCCATCTTCCAGCGCCAGCATTTCCAGCACCTGACGATGTTTCTCGCTCCCGCGCAGCGCGATGATGGCATCAGCCATCTCGGCGGGGGAAAGCCGCAAGGCGACGCGGGGCGGCTCGGTCAGCACAGAGACGGCGTGCCGCTCGCGCAGAGCTTCCAGCGCAGCTTGCATTTCAGCGGGCAAAGCGGACAGTTGCATGGGGTGTCCCGCCGATTGCAGGGTGCGCAGAACGCCCTTTTCCGCCCCCGAAAGGTTTTCCGCCGCGAAACCCGGCACGGGGAGTACCAGCGTTTGCGCGGGCAGAAGTTCAATCCAGCCCCGTTTTTCCAACGCTTTCAACGATGAATCGCTGACGGCATTGACCGCCTCTTTCACCACCGAAACACGGGGCAAGGGGTCGTCTGTTTCCAGCAGAAACCGCAGGATGTCCGCCTGTTTTGACGCGCGTCCAACCTGAAAAAGGACGTCCTCAAATTCATCAGGGGTGATGAGCAATTGCACGGTGCGCTCAATGCGCGGACCGACGCGCGGTTTCGAGAGGGTGGCTCGACGCTGCACCAGCGCTTTCTTTTCCAG